>JAFAWI010000460.1 GCA_019241915.1 Alphaproteobacteria bacterium | reverse complement strand
AAACACCTCCGGAGGGACCAGCCCCGGCACCGCGACGACGCGCCATCCGGTGCGCGGCATCAGGACGTCGCTGAGCCGACGAAAGTCCGGGATCGCATCGTGCGCAATCGGCAGCGCTTCCATCCCGGCGACGAACTCGGCGCAGGCGCGGCCCGGCAACAGCGCCGCCTGGCGTTCGTAGAGGGTCCGCCACACCGCGTGCTCCCCCGGCGTGTAGCCCTCCCAGTTCTGGTCGATCGTCCAGTCGGAGCGGTGCGGCAGCGCCGCATCGCCGGCGAGCAGCCCATGTTTGGCTGGGGTTCCTTCGGGCATCGCGGGTCTCACGCGCGCAGCACGCCGCGCTGCATCTGGTCGAGTTCGATCGACTCGAACAGCGCCTTGAAGTTGCCTTCGCCAAAGCCCTCGTCGCCCTTGCGCTGGATGATCTCGTAGAACACCGGGCCGATCACGGTCTCGGTAAAGATCTGCAGCAGCAGACCTTGCTCGCCGCCGTCGATCAGGATGCGGTCGCGTTTGAGGCGCGCCAGCGCTTCGCCATGCCCCGGCAGCCGCTCGTCGACCAGCTTGTAATAGGTCTCCGGGGTATCGAGGAAGGTGACGCCGTTGCCGCGCAACGCCTCGACCGTGCGGTAAATGTCGCCCGTCGCCAGCGCGATGTGCTGGATGCCTTCGCCGCGGTAGGCCTGTAGATATTCCTCGATCTGGTCGACCCGGCCCGGCACGCCGCTCGACTCGTTGATCGGGATGCGGATTTTGCCGTCCGGGCTGGTCATCGCCCGGCTCTTGATGCCGGTCAATTTGCCCTCGATGTCAAAATAGCGGACCTGGCGAAAGTTGAAGAGCCGTTCGTAGAACCCCGCCCATACATCCATGCGCCCCTGATGGACGTTGTGCGTCAGATGGTCGATCGCGGCGAGGCCGACCCCGGAAGGATTCTGCGCGATCCCCGGCAGCGCCTCGAAATCGACGTCGTAAATCGTGCCGCGCGCGCCATACCGGTCGACCAGATAGACGAGGCTGCCGCCGATCCCCTCGATCGCCGGGATGTTGAGCTCCATCGGCCCGACCTTGCTCGCGACCGGTTTGGCGCCCAGATCGATGGCGCGACGATAGGCCGCCGCAGCATCGCGCACGCGGAACGCGATCGCACAGATGCTGGGCCCGTGCAGCCGGGCAAACGATTGCGCAAAGCTTTCCGGTTCGGCATTGACGATAAAGTTGACGTCACCCTGGCGGTAGAGCGTCACTCGCTTTGAGCGGTGCCGCGCCACGGCAGCGAAACCCATGCGCTCGAACACCGCAGCCAGCGCCGCCGGGTCCGGCGCCGCGTACTCGACGAACTCGAACCCGTCGGTGCCCATGGGGTTGTCCCACAGATCGCGAATTTCTGCCGTCATGCGCCTCTCCAAACCGCAACAGGAAAACGCTGCCGCCTTAGAAATAGTGCGCCCGCTGCTGGGTTGCTTCCCCGCGAGCCGTTAGCGGCGTACAGCCGGGGATTGCTCAGCCGACAAAAGCGTTCGCTACGCGTTTGCAATTTCAATTTTCGAGGAAGCCATGGCCGCGAAGACGCGGATAGGCGAAGGGCTGCCGCATCCGTTGGGCGCGACCTGGGACGGCGACGGCGGCGTCAATTTCGCGCTGTTCTCGGCGCATGCGACAAAGGTTGAGCTGTGTCTGTTCGGCGATGACGGCACAAAAGAGACCGCGCGGATCGAGCTGCCCGAATTCACCGATGAAATCTGGCATGGCCATATTGCAGGCCTGCGCCCCGACACGATCTACGGCTACCGCGTCCACGGCCCGTACGAGCCGGAGGCAGGCCATCGCTTCAACCCGAACAAGCTGCTGCTCGACCCGTATGCGCGCGGTCATTTCGGCGACCTGCGATGGGACCCGGCTGTATTCGGCTACCAGATGGAAAGCGGCGACGATCTCACTTTCGACGAGCGCGACAGCGCGCCGTTCATGCCGAAATGCGTTGTGGTCGACCCCAATTTCGACTGGAGGGGCGAGCCGCGCCACGCCCAAATCCCGTGGGATCGCACGATCGTCTATGAGACGCATGTGCGCGGCTTCACCAAGCTGCATCCCAAGGTACCCGAGGAAATTCGCGGCACCTACAAGGGGCTCGGTCACAAAGCCGTGGTCGATTACATCAAGGCGCTTGGCGTGAGCTCGGTCGAGCTGCTGCCGGTCCACACCTTCATCCGCGACAGCCATCTGCTCGACAAGGGGCTGACCAACTACTGGGGCTACAATTCGATCGGCTTTTTCGCGCCCGACTCGGGCTATGCGCACGAGCGCGAGCAGACGCTGCGCGAGTTCAAGGAGATGGTCGCGCGCCTGCACGACGCCGGGCTCGAGGTCATCCTCGACGTCGTCTACAACCACACCGCCGAGGGCAACGAGCTGGGTCCGACGCTGTCATTCAAGGGCATCGACAACGCCTCCTATTACCGGCTGATGCCCGACCGGCCGCGCTATTTCATCAACGACACCGGGACTGGGAACACACTCAACCTGAGTCACATCCGTGTCATCCAGATGGTGACCGACAGCCTCAGGTATTGGGCGACCGAAACGCATGTCGACGGTTTCCGTTTCGACCTCGGCACGATCCTCGCACGCGAGCCGTACGGCTTCGACACGCAGAGTGGCTTTTTGAAGGCCTGCTGCCAGGATCCGGTGCTCGGCGCGGTCAAGCTGATCGCCGAACCGTGGGATTGCGGACCGGGCGGCTATCAGGTCGGCGGCTTCCCGCCCGGTTGGGCCGAGTGGAACGACAAGTTTCGCGACACGGTGCGCGATTTTTGGCGCGGTGAAACGCCGGCCAGCGCGCTGGCGCCGCGGCTTTCGGCATCGGCCGACCTGTTCAACCACCGCGGCCGCAAGCCTTGGGCGAGCGTCAATTTTGTCGCCGCGCATGACGGGTTCACGGTCAACGACCTCGTCACCTACAACGACAAGCACAACGAGGCGAACGCCGAGGACAACAACGACGGCAGCAGCGACAACCGTTCGTGGAACTGTGGCGTCGAGGGGCCGAGCGACGACGCCGCGATCGAAGGGCTGCGGCTGCGTCAGATCAAGAACATCCTCGGCACGTTGCTGTTGTCGCTCGGCACACCGATGCTGCTGGCCGGCGACGAGTTCGGCCGCACGCAGCAAGGCAACAACAACGCCTATTGCCAGGACAACGAGATCTCCTGGCTCGATTGGGACGCGGCGGACCGGGGCAAGGCGATCGCCGCGTTCGTGAAGGAGGCGATCCGGCTGCGTCTCAAATACCCGGTGTTGCGGCGCAGCCGCTTTGTCAACGGCGTGCCCGACAATGACGGCATCAAGGATGTCACCTGGATCAACGCCGCCGGCGTGGAGATGCAGGAAGAACATTGGGCCGACGGGCTGATGCACTGCTTTGGCATGATCCTCGACGGCCGCGCGCAAGCGACAGGCGTGCGCAAGCCGGGCGAGGATGCGAGCCTGCTGCTGGTGCTCAATTCGCACGACGACCTGGTGGAATTCGTCCTGCCTGAGAGCACCGGCGGGACCGCCTGGCAATTGCTGCTCGATACGAACCTCGCCGAGGACGCCGCAAAGGGCCGCTTCGGTCTGGGCGAGACGTACGGCGTGACCGGGCGTTCGCTGCTGCTGTTCGTACTGGAAACCGGCAGCGGCCAGGCCGGCGCGCCGCACCTCATATTGAGGTGATTTCCGTTACGCCCGTGCACCAACTATCCTCGCTCTGCCGGCGGCCCGCGACACGGCTGTGGCGGCACGAAGGATCGGCTTTGCAGCCAATAACCCCGAGAAACCGATGACCTCATTCAGCCTGAATGGCCGGGCCGTCGATGTGGCGGCGGATGGCGATACGCCTTTGCTCGACGTGCTGCGCAATCATCTCGGCCTCAAGGGTGCAAAGTTCGGTTGCGGTCTGGAACAATGCGGCTGCTGCATGGTCCTGATCGACGGCACCCCGGTCAAATCGTGCGGCCGCGCGTTGTCGACCGTCGCTGGACGGCAGGTGCTGACGATCGAAGGGCTTGGCACGCCGGAGGACCCGCATCCGCTGCAGACCGCGTTTCTCGACGAGCAGGCCGGGCAGTGCGGCTACTGCCTGCCCGGCATCCTGGTTTCGGCAAAGGCGCTGCTCGACAGAAACCCGGCGCCGTCGCGGCGCGAGATCGCGCTGGCGCTTGACGACAACATCTGCCGCTGCGGCAGCCATGTCCGCATCCTGAAAGCCGTCGAACGCGCCGGGGTCATGTTGAGGACCGGGGCGATGCGGGCGGCGGCGGAGGGTGGCCAATGAGCGACGTCGCGATCCCGCCGCTGCTCCAGACCAACCCGCGGCTCGACCAGTGGGTGCGGTTCGATACCGCCGGCAAGGTCACTATCGCCACCGGCCGGGTCGAAATCGGCCAGGGTGTGCTCACCGCAATGCGCCAAATCGCCGCCGACGAGCTCGACGTGTCGCCCGGCCGTATTGTGCTGCATACCGGCGACACCGACCTCACGCCGAACGAGGGCTATACCGCGGGCAGCCAGTCGATCCAGTACGGCGGCATGGCGCTGCGCCTGGCCTGCGCCGAGGTGCGCGGGCTGCTGCTCGACGCGGCGGCCGCGCGGCTGGTGCAGCCGCGCGGCGAGCTGTCGGTCAGCGATGGCGCGATTCTGCTCGGCGGCGCGCCGACCGGTGAGAATTACTGGTCGCTGGCAGCCAACCTTGACTTGGCGCGCTCGGCGACCGCTGCCGTCGCGCCAAAGGTGCAACGCAGCGAGATCGGGCGCAGCGCCCCCCGCATCGATCTCGCCGCCAAAGTGTTCGGCGCGCCCGCGTTTGTTCACGACATGGTGGTCGAAGGGATGCTGCACGCCCGCGTCGTGCGCCAGCCGCGGCGCGACGCAACCGTCGCAACGATCGACGAGGCGGCGATCCGGCGTGCCGCAAAAGGGCAAATCGACATCCTGCGCGAGGGGAATTTCGTCGCCATCCTCGGCGTGGACGAGCGCGCGGTCGATGCCGCGGCGGCGGTGGCCCCGGCCCATGTCGGCTGGGATGGCATCGATCCGCTTAACCCCGGCCAGGAAGAGGCCCGCTGGCTGCTGCAGCGGCCGTCGATCGACCGGGTGCTGGGTCCGCCGGAGCCCGATCTGTCGCCCGGCTCGGCGCGCTACGAGGCGAGCTTCACGCGGATGCACATCGCGCACGCCTCGGTCGGGCCGTCCAGCGCGCTGGCGCTCTACAAGGATGGGCACCTGACCGTGTGGTCGCACACCCAGGGCGTCTACCCGCTGCGCGCAGCGTTGGCCAAGACCCTGAGGCTCGACCCGTCGCGCATCTCGGTGAAGCACGCGCAGGGGCCCGGCTGCTATGGCCACAACGGCGCCGACGACGCTGCGGCCGACGCGGCGGTGATCGCGGTGCGGCGGCCGGGGGTGCCGATCCGGGTGCGCTGGCGGCGCGAGGACGAGTTCGGCTTCGAGCCGGTCAGCCCGGCGATGGTGACGACGGTGCGCGCGATACTTGACGCCGCCGGCCGACCGACCGACTGGACCACCGAGATCTGGAGCGGGCGGCATTCGAGCCGGCCGGGCAGCGGCGGTCTGCTGCTGGCGGCAGAAGCGCTGCCCGACCCGCCGCCGCCGATGCCGCCTGCCGACCCGCCCGAAGCGGGCGGCGGCGGCGGCACACGCAACGGCGAGCCGCTCTACGCCTTCCCGGTCAAGCGCATCATCCACCACCTTGTCGCAGAGACTCCGGTACGCACCTCGTCGCTGCGCGGTCTCGGTGCGACGTTGAACGTGTTCGCGATCGAGGCGGCGATGGACGAGCTGGCCGCCCGCGTCGGCATGGACCCGGTCGAATACCGGCTGTCGGTGCTCGCCGACCCGCGCGCCAAGGCTGTCGTCGAGCATGTCGCACGGATGGCCGGTTGGCGGCCCTTGCCGCCCGCCGGCAGCGGCAAGGGCCGCGGCATCGGTTTTGCGATGTACAAAAACCGCGCCGCCTACTGCGCGGTCGTCGCCGATGTGACCGTCGACGAAGCGGTGCAGGTCGAGACGATCTGGTGCGCCGCGGATGCCGGCCTCGTCATCAACCCGTACGGCGCGCTCAACCAGCTCGAAGGCGGCGTCATCCAGGGCATCAGCTGGGCGCTCAAGGAAGGCGTGCGGCTTGACGCCGCCGGAATCAGCTCGCGCGACTGGGACAGCTATCCGGTGGTACGGTTCAGCGACGTTCCGGAAGTGTTCTGCGAGTTGGTCGGCGCCACCGCCGATCTGCCGCCGCTCGGGATCGGCGAGGCGAGCGGGGGCCCGACGGTCGCGGCGATCGGCAACGCGGTGGCGCATGCGCTCGGCGCGCGGCTGCGCGACCTGCCGCTGTCGCGCGAGCGGGTGATGGACGCGCTCCTGAAAGCTTGACCGACCGGCTGAACGGCGGGGTCAGCGGCGCGGCTCGCGACCGAGTCCCTTGTCCTTAAGCGCGGCGAGGTAGCTGCGCCAACGCTGCGGCTGCTCGACCCCGAGTTGGTAGAGGTAATCCCAGGAATAGATGCCGGTGTCGTGCAGATCGTCGAACTTGATCCGCACCGCGTAATTGCCGACCGGCTCCAGCTCCATGATGCCGACGTGCATACGGCCCGGGACGATTGTCCTTTCGCCCGGCCCGTGGCCCTGCACCTCGGCAGACGGGCTCTCGACACGCAGATATTCGGCCGGCAGGCTGAATTTCTTGCCGTCGTCGAACTCGACCTCGAGCCGCTTTTCGGCGCGGATCAGCCGGAGCTGGACCGGCCAGGGCGCGGTGCTTGGCATGCCGAGCCCGTCGTCAGGGCTTTGCCTTCTCGTCGTCGCCGAGCCGGCGAGCTTCCTCGACGAGCATGATCGGGATGCCGTCGCGAATGGGATAGGCGAGACCGGCCTCGTCGCTGATCAGTTCGCGAGCCGCGCGGTCGTAGCGCAGCGGCGCCTTGGTCAGCGGGCAGACCAGAATTTCGAGCAGCTTCGGATCGACCTCGAACGAGCCTTCCATGAAACCCCTCACATGGCTACGTGGGTGTGACGGCCCCTCAGGTCCGGGGAGAGCGTTGAGGTGAGGGGCAGCAGTACGGCATATCAATGACGCGTCGCAGGGTCCGGCTGCGCCGGCGGCGGCGCGACAGCCGTCATCTCGATCAGCGCAATAAGCAGCCGAGCCCGCTCCGCCACGTCCTTCGCCTCGAGCAGCGCCTGCTTCTCGCTCGGCGCGAACGGGCACATCATCGCGATCGAGGTGACGAGGTGTTCGCCGGGCGCCTGCTCGATCGCGCCCCAATCGGCCTCCACCTGACGCTGGCTGAAGAAGTGGCGCAATCCCCGGATCAGCCGCGCGCGGTCGAATTCGGCCTCATCCGGCGCGCCGTCGGCCGCGAATGCACCCCACGCCGCGACGATGCGGCGATAGCCGGAGACGAGCGGCAGCTCATCCTTGATCGAAAACCGCGACACACCGGTCAGCGTGATCATGAAGCGGCCGTCGTCTGTTTCCGCAAAGCTGGTGATCCGGCCGGCGCAGCCGAGCGGATAGACCGCCGGGTTCATTTCGCGGATCGGCGGATCGGACGGCTGCACCATGCCGATCAGCCGCTCGCCGGCCATCGCATCGCGGGTCATCGCCAGATAGCGCGGCTCGAAAATGTTGAGCGGCAGCCGGCCGCGCGGCAGTAGCAGCACACCCGTCAGCGGGAAGATCGGGATGATCTCCGGCAGCGCGGTCGCTTCAGGATCGCTCATCGGCTCAGCGTCACCGAGGGCGTCATGAGAACATCAGCGCCGACAGCTTGCGCCGCGACGCCGCCGTCAGCGGATCGGTTGGCCCCATCGCCTCGAAGAATTTGACGAGCTGCTTGCGCGCCGCCTCGTCGTTCCACGCGCGATCCTTGCGGAACAAGGTCAGCAATTCGTCGATGCCTTGCTCGCGCTGGCCCGAGCCGAACAGCGCGGTCGCCAGTTCAAACCGCGCCTCGTGGTCGTTCGCGTCGGCGGCCAGCCGCGCGCGGTACTTGTCGGCGTCGCCCAGCGCCTTGGAACCCTGTTCGGCGAGTTCGAGCGCGGAATGCGCGGCGGCGACCTCGGCGTGGCTCAGCCGGTCCGGCGGGACGCGAGACAGCAGCTCGCGCGCATTCGAATAGTCGCCTTTGACGGTGAGGGTGCGCGCAAGCCCCGCCAGCGCCTCGATATTGTCCGGCTCGCGCTGCAACACCTGGCTGAAGATGCCGGCGGCGCTGTCGGCATCGCCGGTCTGCAGCGCCTCCTTCGCCATGGTGATCGCTTCGTCAACCGGCGATGGGCCGGTCGGGCCGCCGAGCCGCTGGACGAACTGCTTGACCTGGCTTTCCGGCACCGCGCCGACAAACGCATCGACCGGGCGGCCGTCCTTGAAGGCATAGACCGCCGGGATCGATTGGATGCGCATCTGCTGCGCGACTTCGGGGTTCTTGTCGATGTCGAGCTTGACCATGCGCACCGCGCCGTTGGCCGCGCGCACCGCCTTTTCGAGGATCGGCCCCAGCTGCTTGCAGGGCCCGCACCACTCGGCCCAGAAATCGACGATGACCGCCTGCTCGAACGAGGCGTCAACGACCTCGGTCATAAAGGTCTCGGTGGTGACGTCTTTGATCGCCGCCGCGGTGCCGCGGCCGGGCCCGCCGTGGCCGCCGCCGATCAGTTGTTCGCCCGCCATTCTCGCCTCGCGATAGATCGTGTTCACAACATGGCCACACGGCGCAGCGATGACAAGCCAATGTCGGGACCGCCGGAGCGGCCCTACTGCACGATGTCGACGATGCGGGGCGGGTGTCCGCAGGCCTCGAGAAAACGGATGAGGTCGGATGGCGCCAGCGCGGTGGTGCGGTCGTTTTCGAGCGGGTGGTAGTTGAGCGGGTCGTGCGTCAGCATCGCGCGCTGCAACACGATGGTGACGCGGCCGGTGCGGTCGTTGGCTGCGGCGAATGGGGTGACGCTGCCGGCCCGGACGCCGAGCAGTTCGTAGAGCAGGTCGCCCGGGCCGAACGACAAGCGCGCCGCGTCCAGCGTCTTGGCCAGCGCCTTGAGATCGATCCGGCACTCTTCCAGCGCGACGACGAGCCACAGCCCGGCCTTCTTGTCCTTGAGGAACAGGCTCTTGCAATGACCCCCCGGCAGCGCGCCGCGCAGCGCCTTGGCTTCGGCGACGGTAAAGACCGGCGGGTGCTCGATCGAGGCAAGCAAAGAGCTGGTCGGGCGTGAGCGGCCGCATGGCGCCGACGATGCGGCGGCTGGCCGCCTCACGCAAGCGGCCAGGACATCGCGCCGAAAGCCGCCTCTTGCACGCGCCGCCCCAAAGTATGATATGGATCGGCTTCCGGCGTGCGCGCCGGCGGAAGCGGGCGTAGCTCAGGGGTAGAGCACAACCTTGCCAAGGTTGGGGTCGAGGGTTCGAATCCCTTCGCCCGCTCCAATAATTTCAAGCGCTTATCGCCGTTCGAAGCTGGGCGCCGGAAGTGCTAGGCAGCAGCTGCCCTGAAAGTGGGGTGCCATGGCGAG
>JAFAWI010000278.1 GCA_019241915.1 Alphaproteobacteria bacterium | reverse complement strand
TGTAACCCAGCAGCAGGTGCCCTGGATCGGCAGCATTACGCTTCTCGGCCTCTTTATCGGCACGCTCGGGCAGGGCGAATTCACCGACCGATTCGGCCGCAAGGCGGTCTACCAATTCAACCTGCTGCTGTTTGGGGTCGCAACGATCCTCGCCGCCCTGCCGCCGATCGCGAGCATCGGGTTCGAGCCCGGCCTCACCTGGATGCTGACCTTCCGCTTCGTCGCGGGCGTTGGCCTCGGCGCCGAGCAGCCGTTGTGTTTTTCGTACACCGCCGAATACGCGCCGAAGCGCATCCGAGGCCGCGTGATCGCGCTGATGCAGTTCATCGGCGGAGCCTGGCCATGGCCGGTCGGCGTCCTTCTGACGCTCGCTTTGCGCGATAAGCTCGGCTGGCGCGGCATTTGGATCATCATCGGCACCGGCGCCCTGATCATTTTCGTATTGCGCTTCTCGTTGCCGGAATCACCGCGCTGGCTGGCGACACACGGTCACGGTCAGCGGGCGCTCGACCTGTTGCAGCGCATGGGCCTGCGCACCGTTCCGCTCGAAACTCTGTCAATCGACGCGGCGAGCCACGCACACGGGGATCCATTCGCGACCGTGTTCCGCGACTATCCCGACCGGGTCATCGCCGGAATGATCTGCTTCTTTGCGTTTTTCAGCGTTGCGCTCGGGCTCGGCGCGTGGCTGCCCAACATCCTTGCCGAGCGCGGTTTCACGATCGCCAAGTCGCTGAACTCGATCTTCTGGATGACGCTTGCCTTCCCGTGCGCCAGCGCCTTCATGATGTACGCGCTGGAACGCTTCGGCCGCAAACCCACTGCCGCCATCGCCTTCATTCTCACGGGCGTGTTCGGATTGCTGTGGGCCAATGCGTCCAGCGAAGCCATGGTGCTGGCAATCGGGTTTTGCATGATCTTCTGCACGCAGGTGGCGGGCAACTCCTCGCAGATCTTCATCTCCGAGGTGTTTCCGACAACCGCCCGCGCTTCCGGTTTCGGCCTCGCGCAAGCCGCGGGCCGGATCGGCGCAGCGGTCGCGATCCCGTCGATCCTGTGGATCTATACCGGCTTCGGACTCAATGCCGTTTTCGCCGCAATTGCAGTCATGGTCGCGATCGCCGCGATCGCCGTCACGCAGGTTGGCCCCGAAGCGCGCGGCCTGGCGCTCGATGAAATCGCCCCGCCGACCGGATGATGTGACCGTCGCAGAGAGGAAACACCGCATGATCCCGGTTTCGGCGCGTAATATCGAATTTGTCGGCCATACCGACCAGAACGGCCGCGGCGACGGCGTGCAGGTCATGGTCCACAAGGGTCATGCTTTTGTCGGCCATATGTTCAGCGACGGCGTTACGATCACCGATGTCAGCGACCCGCGCCGGCCGCAGCCGGTGAACTTCGTCCCCGCGCCGCCAAATTCGCGTGCGCTGCATCTGCAAACCGACGGCGATCTCTTATTGATGGTCAATGCCCCGAGCATCTGGGTGTTGCAAGGCTATTCGGACCCGAACGACTATTTCAAAGCTTCTATCACCGAGACCTTCACTAGGCGTGAGAAGACCTTTACCGCCGGGTTGCGCGTTTATGACATCGCGAAGCCGGCCGAGCCGCGCGAGATCGGCTTCATGCCGGTCGACGGGTTGGGTCTGCACCGCCTGTGGTACGTCGGCGGGCGGTATGCCTATGCCTCCTGTCATTGGCAGGGCTTTACCGACCACGTGCTGGCGGTTATCGACGTGGCCGAGCCGACGCGCCCCGAGGTCGTCGGCCGCTGGTGGCTCCCCGGCATGCACACCGCAGGCGGCGAAACGCCGAGTTGGAGCGGTCGGCGCTACGCGTTGCACCATGCGATCGTCGCCGGCAAACTCGCCTACGCCGCCTGGCGCGACGGCGGAATGACGATCCTCGATGTCGCCGACCCGACCGCGCCAAAGCTGCTCGCCCACCGTAACTGGTGCCCGCCGTTCGGCGGCGGCACCCATACGCCGTTGCCGCTGCCCGGCCGCAATCTCGCGATCTTCGCCGATGAGGGCAATATAGACAATTGCGCCAACGGTATTCAGCGCTGTTGGCTCTTCGATATGCGCGAGCCGACGAACCCTGTTCAGATCGCCGCGTTCCCGACCCCGGCCGAAGAAGACTATTGCAAAAAGGGCGCGAAATTCGGCCCGCATAATTTGCACGAGAACCGCCCCGGATCGTTCCAGAGCGAGCAGCTGATCTTCGCGACCTATCAGAATGCCGGCGTGCGCGCGTTCGACATCACCGACCCGTTCGCGCCGCGCGAGGTCGCGCATTTTGTGCCGCCGGCGCCGGAAACGATCGTCGATCCGCGACCGAACCGCCCGCGGGTGATCCAATCGAACGACGTCTACGTGGCGGCGGACGGGATGATGTACGTGACCGATGTTAACGACGGTCTGACGATACTGAGGTACAAGGGCTGATGACGCTTGATTAACTCGATCAGAGTGCCAGTGACGTGCTGACTTCTGGTATGCGGTACGCATGCTGCCGGAGTT
>JAFAWI010000725.1 GCA_019241915.1 Alphaproteobacteria bacterium | reverse complement strand
GCCGCGCTCAAGCCGCACGTGAACGGGAAGGCCATCTGAGACTGCTCAGAGTCGCTGTCAGTCTCTATATCGAAGAAAAGTGTACGCCAGACCGATCACGGCATAGACGCCGGCGATCGCAATCGTGAATGTTCGGGAAAGGCCCTCCAACTTCGTGAAATACAACGCTAATCCGGCGATGAACGTGAATGCTGCGAAAACGACGGTTGCCCACCGCAGGAGCGGCGGAATTTTCTCTCGCCGTTGCGATTGTGATAGCATCCTCTACTCCTTGGTCGCCAGAGAGCCAAGACCAATGGGCCAGCTTAACCCGGCGGCAATCGCGGCCTGATATGTCGTCGGATTATAGATACCCGTGCCGACGTACCCTCCAACAACCACAAACACGATCAAATCTAGAAGCCATATGGCGAATGGATTGGGATTTTTCCAATAGCTTCCCAACCAATCTTTTGTTCCGCTGAAACCCTTCACCATTCCGATAACCCATCCTATGACCGACGCCGCTGTCACATCCCAAAACCAGGGATGAGTGTGCATGTTGACCAGATGATATTGCGGCGGCTCCTTTGTTTGCGCGAACGCAAGGCTCTGCCATAACAAGAGGAAGAGGAGAACGGTGGGCGAATATCGAAAATGGCGAACCATCTACTCCTTTTAGCAGACAAAGCTCACCGAACCAAAAAGTAGAAATTAGCCCTGCGGCGGCTGCCATCTCACCGCGTCGTCGAGCGGGATGACGGGGCGGGGCAGGCGGTGCCACTCGAAATTGGCCAGCACCGGCGAGGTGAGGCCTGGCAGGTCGACCTCGACGATCTGTTCGTGATTGAAGAACTCGTCGAAGCCGCCGCGGAAATGGCCGCGCGATTTGACGACGACGATCCGCGCCTTGGCGATGTCGAGCCCCATCATCTCAAAGAACATCGGATCGGCGCATTGCCGGCGCTTTGACACGACGACGACGGTGATGCCGCCGATCCGCAGCGCGGCGCATTTGCCCATGCCGAGGCTCATCCCGGCATAGATGCCGCGGCGGCCGACGCATTCGCCGTCATGCAGCGCCACGACCCGCGCCGGCGCGCTCCATTTTTCGGAGAACTTGGTGGTCTCGTCACGGTTGAACCGGGCGTCGAAATTGTAGTGCAGCCCGTACCCGTGCGCTTCCTCGGCCAGCTCCGGGTCGTAGATGATCCCGACCAGGGCGTGCTTGACCTTGGCCTCGTACAGCGCTTTCAACAGGTACATCGTGTTGCCCCGCCCGCCGCCGCCGGGGTTGTCGGCGACATCGGCAAGGCACATGGCGGGCAGCGCCGGGTCGCCCGACGCCGCGACTGCCCTGGCCACCGCGTCGGCGAGCGGGGTGAGCTTCGGATAGAAGCGCTCTTTGTTATCCCAGCCGAACTGCGCGACATCGAGGGCCGTTGCCTCGGCGGCCTTCGAGTTGCGGCGAGTGTGAGGTGCGCTGGCGCGCCGCGCGGTAACGACCACCGTGAGGCCGTTCTTCGCGGAATCGGAGAACGCAAAGCCACCCATCACCGACACGTTCATGATCTCAGGCTTGTCGCCGGGAGCGATCTTGGTCTGGCCGTAGTCGATCATGTCGGCATAGGGACCGGCGGCCGTCAGCATCGTCACGGTGGGCGGCACGACTGGCAGCCGGACAAAAGCGAGTTCGGTTTTGGTGCCGGCGAGCAGCTCGCGGATCGTCTGCGCGGCTTCGATGCCGCGCTCGCGCATGTCCATGTGCGGGTTGGTGCGGTAGCCGATAAACGCGTCGATGGTCGAGACCATGCGGTCGGAGATGTTGGCGTGCAGGTCGAGCGTCGCCACGACCGGCACGGCCGGTCCGACGATGCGGCGCACCGTTGCGAAGAGGGCACCGTCCGGGTCGTCGTCCTCGGTGGTGATGCCGGCGCCGTGCTCGCAGATATAGACCGCGTCGACCGGCAGCGCCGCGGTCAGCCGCGTCTCGATGTCGGCCAGCAGCTCGGTGAAGAATTGGTGGTCGGTCGGGCCGTTGGGTTCGGCGGCGGCAAACGCGGCGCCGACCGGCTGCCACGGGCCGGCCGCGTCCATGTCGGCGACAAAGCCCGGGATCTCGCCGAGCATGCGCGGCGCCGGGTTGCGCGCTTCGGTGGCGATCTCGTCGCCGGCGAAATATGCGAAGTGCGCGCGCGTCGCTACCGGCGCGAAGCGGTTGCATTCGATCGAGAAGCCGCAGATTGCGATGCGGGGATTTGCCTGGGTCATTGCGCCTGCGCCGGTCGGGTTGCGTTGCGCACTCTAACCCGGCCGTTGCAGGAAGCGCAGCGAGCAAGCAATCTCGCCCCGTTCGATGCGGGGACGGGCGACGCTTCCCGCTATGAGGACGGATGACACGATGCCGCAGATCGATGGCGACCGCCTGCTGGCCGACCTGAAGCGCTTGCGCGAATTCGGGCGCTACGAGACCGGGGTCCACCGCCCGACCTATTCCGAGGTCGATGTCGCCTCGCGGCATTGGCTCGCCGACAAATTCGCCGAGGCCGCCCTCGACCCGGTGATCGACGGCATCGGTAATGTGTTCGGCCGGGCCAACAACGCGAGCCGGCGGCTGCTGGTCGGGTCGCACAGCGAGACCCAGCCAAAGGGCGGCTGGCTCGACGGCGCGCTCGGGGTGGTCTACGCGCTGGAGCTGGCGCGCGCGTTCGCCGCCGACCCGGCGCTTTCGGGGCTCGGCATCGAGACCGTTGCCTGGGCCGACGAGGAGGGACACTACGGCAACATGCTCGGCAGCCGCTCGTTTACCGGCCGGCTGGACGAGGCCGAGATCGATGCGTGCCGCAGCCGCGACGGCGTCGCGCTGCGCGACGCGCTGGCGCAGGCCGGGTTTGCCGGGCGGCCACGGGTGGCGGTCGAGCCGGAGCGCTACCTCGGCTACCTCGAAGCCCATATCGAGCAGGGCGACACGCTCGATTCGACCGGCCGCAGGATCGGCGTCGTCGAAGGCATTGTCGGCATTTGGAACTGGCGCGTCGTGCTGACCGGGCAGCAGAACCACGCCGGCACGACGCAGATGGCGCGGCGCAAGGATGCCGGCGTCGCGATGGTGCGGCTGGCGACGCAAATCCACGACCGTTTCGCGCAGATCGCCGGGCCGCGCACGGTGTGGACGATCGGCCGCATGCTGGTCGACCCCAACGCGCCGAGCGTCGTGCCCGGCCGCGCCGAGATGCAGGTGCAGGCGCGCGATATCGATACCGCGGTGTTGGCGCGCTACCGCGACGTGCTGGTCGAGCTGGCCGCCGCGTGCGACCGCGCCGGGCCGTGCCGCTGCACGGTCGAGGAGCTGTCGCAGACCGAGCCGCGGCTGATGGACCCGGCGTTCGAAAGCGCGATCGAGGCGGCGGCCGAACACCGCGTGCCGGCCGGGCACATCCGGATGCCGAGCGGGGCGGGGCACGACGCGCAGGTGATCTCGCATCGGCTGCGCGCCGGGATGATGTTCATCCCCAGCCTCGGCGGGATCAGCCACCATTGGTCCGAGGACACCAAGGAAGCCGACATCGTGCTCGGCGCGCAGGTCTTTGCCGACGCCGCCGCGGCGATCCTCAAGGCCGGGTGAGAGATGGCGATTATCCTGCAAGAGTCGCTGCGCGGGCTGTTTTATGCGCCGTACTACGCGGCGTTCGCGCTCGGCGCGTACGACCAGGAAGGGGTCGAGGTGCGGTTTGCAACCGCGCCCGGCTTTGGCAACGCGCCGACCGGGCTTTACGACGGCAGCACCGACGCCGCCTGGGGCGGGCCGATGCGGGTCAACCAGCTCTATGAGGAGCGCGCCGATTGCGATGTCGTCTGCTTTGGCGAGGCGGTGACGCGCGACCCGTTTCTGCTGGTCGGCCGCGAGCCGAAGCCCGATTTTACGATGGCGGACCTCGGGCGGGTGCGGGTCGCGACGGTGAGCGAGGTGCCGACGCCGTGGCTGTGTCTGCAGCACGATCTGCGGCTCGCCGGTGTCGACCCGACGCGGCTCGACCGCATTCCCGACCGCACGATGGGCGACAACATGGCGGCGCTGCGCGCCGGCGCGGTCGACGTAATCCAAGTCTTTCAGCCGCTCGCCGAGCAGCTGATCGAGGAAGGCGCGGGGCACCTCTGGTACGCCGCTGCGACACGCGGGCCGTGCTCGTACACCACGTTCTACGCCCGGCGCGGCGTGCTGGCGGCCAACCGCGACGCGTTCCGGCTGCTGGTGCGGGCGCTCTACCGGACGCAGAAATGGCTGCACGCGGCCTCGGCCGAGGCGCTGGGCGATGCGGTCGCCGGCTACTTCGCCGACGTGCCGCGGCGGAGCCTCGTCGCGGCGCTGGCGCGCTACAAGACGCTCGGCGTCTGGGGAAGGACACCGGTGCTGCCGCGCGCCGGCTATGAGCGGCTCAAGGACGGGTTGGTCTCCGGCGGCTTTGTCAACGGCACGCCGTTCGAGGTCGCGGTCGACAATTCGCTCGCCGAACAAGCGGTGCGCGACGACCCGCCGCCGCTATAGTCGGCCCGCCGGACAGCCAGGCCAGGGGAGCCAGATGGACTTGAAGCAGGCGGTCGCTATCGCCAAGCGTGAGGTCAGTGGGCTTTACGACGCGCGTGCCGCGCACGAGCTGCGGCTGGAGCATTTTCTCTATGACGACCACCTCGGCGTCTGGTCGCTGACGATCGGGTTTGCGCTTCCCGGTGCGGCCCGCGGCAGCAAGATCGTCCGGGTGTCGCAGGCCGACCAATCGGTGCTCTCGGTCCGCGACCCCTGAAGCAGAATTGCCGTTTTGAAGCCCTCGCCCTCAATGGGGAGGGTTGGGGGGTGCGAAAGGGCTCTAAGCGCCGGCGCGGCACCAAATCATCCTCCCTCCCTTCCCCCATCGATGGGGGGCGGAAAGGGCCAAGGCGGGCTACCGACGA
>JAFAWI010000719.1 GCA_019241915.1 Alphaproteobacteria bacterium | reverse complement strand
GGTCAAAGCCAACGGCTACGGCCTTGGCGCGGCACCGGTGGCGCAAGTGCTGGCCGCCGCCGGCTGCCGGCGGTTCTTTGTCGCGACGCTCGACGAAGGCATCGCGCTGCGCGCGGCGCTTGGGCCGGCGCCCGAGATTGCCGTGTTCAACGGGCCTCCGCCGGGATCTGCGGCGGAGTTCGTCGAAGCGCACCTGACCCCGGTGCTCAACACGCTCGACCAGCTCGAGGAATGGGCTTCGCTGCCGGCCGAGCGAAGACCGCCGGCCATGATCCATGTCGAGACCGGATTCAACCGGCTAGGTTTGGCGGTGGACGACCTTTCGGCGAACGCGGATTGCATCAGGACAGTCGGCGCGGCCGGGCTGATTGGGCATCTCGCCTGCGCCGACGACCCGGCGCATCCGCTCAATGAATCGCAGCGCGAGCGTTTCGTCGCCGCCCGCAGGCTTCTCCCGGAGCTGGCGGGCAGCCTGGCCGCCTCGTCGGGCATCTTTCTCGGCCGCGATTACCATTTCGACGAGGTCCGTCCCGGCGCCGCGCTTTACGGCGTGAACCCGACCCCCGGCCGCGCCAACCCGATGCGTCCGGTCGTCAGGCTCGCCGCGAGAATCGTCCAGGTGCGCGAAATTGACAGGGGGGAGTCGGTTGGCTACGGTGCCGCGCACGTCATGGCCGGACCGGGAATCTTGGCAACCGCGGCAATAGGTTACGCCGATGGCTGGCCGCGCTCGCTGAGCCAACGCGGATGCGGCTGGTTGGCCGGGATCAAGGTACCGCTGCTCGGCCGCGTGTCGATGGATCTCGCGACATTCGATGTCTCCGCGGCGCCGCCGCACGCTGTCCATCCCGGGGCGCTGATCGAGCTGATCGGCGACCGCTACACCGTCGACGACGTGGCCGCCGACGCCGGCACCATCGGCTACGAAATCCTCACCGCGCTCGGCGCGCGCCACCATCGCGTCTACCGCCAGCCGGAACCGGGCGCCACGTCCGGATGATCGGGTTTCTGGCCTCGGTCGGCGCGGCATTTTTCGGCTTTCTCGCGGCCACCGGGCGGCTCGCCCGCTTTGCGCTGCTCGGCTTGGCGGCTGCGTTCCGGCCGCCCTTTTACCCGCGGATCATCCTGCGCCAGGTCGTCGCGATGGGTTACTACTCGCTCCCGGTCGTCGGCCTGACCGCGATCTTCACCGGCATGGTGCTGGCGCTGCAGTCCTATACCGGCTTCAGCCGCTTCAACGCCGAGAGCGCGGTGGCAACGGTCGTCGTGCTGTCGGTGACGCGCGAGCTGGGGCCGGTGATCGGCGGGCTGATGGTGGCGGGCCGGGTCGGCGCGGCGATGGCCGCCGAGATCGGCACGATGCGCGTCACCGATCAGATCGACGCGCTGACCACGCTGTCGACCGACCCGTTCCGCTACCTGGTGCTGCCGCGGCTGCTTGCCGGGCTGATCACCTTGCCGCTGCTGGTGCTGGTCGCCGACATCATCGGCGTCTTCGGCGGCTATATCGTCGGCACCTACAAGCTCGGCTTCAACCCGGCCAACTACCTGACCCAGACCGAGACCTACCTCGAAACCAGCGACGTCGTCTCGGGGCTGGTCAAGGCCGGCGTGTTCGGCTTTATCGTCGCGTTGATGGGCTGCTACCACGGCTACCATTCGCGCGGCGGCGCGGAGGGAGTCGGCCAGGCGACAACCTATGCCGTGGTCTCCGCCTCGATCCTGATTCTGCTCAGCAATTACCTGCTCACTGCGGCCTTTTTTGGCGGCAAATGAACGGCGCGCCTCCGAAGATCGCGGTCCGCGGCCTGGAAAAGTCGTTCGGGCCGAAACGCGTGCTCGACGGCATCGACATCGATTGCGCCGCCGGCGAGAGCCTTGTCATCATCGGCGGCTCGGGCACCGGGAAGTCGGTGTTCGTCAAGTGCATCCTCGGCATCCTGCATCCCGAAGCCGGCTCGATCCGCATCGACGGCGATGAGACGGTCGGCATCCCGCGGGCAGAGCGCAACGCGCTGATGCTCAAGTTCGGCATGCTGTTTCAGGGCGCGGCGCTGTTCGATTCGCTGCGCGTATGGGAGAATGTCGCGTTCGGCCTCGTACAAGGGCGCGGCATGGAGCGGGCCAAGGCGCGGCAGATCGCGCTCGACAAGCTGGCCGCGGTCGGGCTCGGCGCCGATGTCGGCGAGCTGCGGCCAGCCGAGCTGTCGGGCGGGATGCAGAAGCGCGTCGCCCTCGCCCGCGCGATCGCCGCCGAGCCCGAAATCATCTTTTTTGACGAGCCGACCACCGGGCTCGACCCGATCATGGCCGACGTCATCAACGACCTGATCGTCAAGTGCACGCGCGATCTCGGCGCGACCGCCGTGTCGATCACGCACGACATGGTGAGCGCGCGCAAGATCGCCGACCGCATCGCCATGCTGCATCGCGGCAAGATCGTCTGGCAGGGGCCGGCCGCCGAGATCGAGCGCAGCGACAACGAGTTCGTCGACCAGTTCGTCAACGGCCGCGCCGAAGGCCCCATCCGCATGGAAGTGCGCGCGTTGTGAGCGGCATTTTGGTTTGTCCCGTTGCCAAACCCGCCCCTCTTCGCCCGCGGGGGCGGAGAGGCTGGGCGAGGCGGAGGATTCCAGAAGCGTCGCCGCGTTCCCACCTCACCCTCCCAGCGCTCCGCGCCGAGCCCCTCCCTCTCCCCTCCATGGGCGGAGAGGGGCTTTTCGATCCGAGCTCGCCGCATGGCTAAGGCTTCGGCCCGCTTCGCCTGCCAGGAATGCGGCGCGCTCCATCCCAAATGGGCCGGGCGCTGCGAGGCGTGCGGCGCGTGGAACAGCCTG
>JAFAWI010000678.1 GCA_019241915.1 Alphaproteobacteria bacterium | reverse complement strand
TTCAGATGGCGCAGTCGTTCTGTGACGTGATCGGCAAGGTTCGGCCGTCCTTGCGTCATACCGGTCGTCGTCCCGCCGCAGGCCGGGACCCACGGTTCAACTGCTGGAGCGGCGGACGGTGGTTCCCGGCCTTCGCCGGGATGACGTAAAGGACCGGCTCCGCCCGCCCGGACTATGGGGTTTGCCTCGTCTCACCGCTGCGCGGGCGGTTTCCGGGAACAAAGCGGCCCCTCTCCGGTGTTCTCCGCATGACATCGGCCCGCGGTGCGGGTTTGCGTGCGGGGAAATGCGATGCGGTTTGGCATGGCGTTCGGGATCGCGGCCGCCGCGCCGCTCTGGATCGGGGCGGCGGGCGCGGCGAGTTATGGCGTCAACGCCGGCGCAACTCCGGCGATCACGCCGGCGATGGTGACGGTGCCGGCGCCCCCCAACGTCATTCGCGGCGCCGACGGCTTTACGCCGCAAGCCTTTGCGCCGCGTGGCGATCTGCTCGACCCGTGGTGCAAGGCCGCGGCAACCGCGGTGACGGTCGCCAATTGCGCCGACGACGCGTTGCGCGCCCGGGCGATCGAGCGGCTGCATGCGTTTGACGAGGCCCGCTCCCGGCTGAGCTGGGACCGGCAGAAGGCGCTCGCTGCCGACCAGAACCGCTGGGTCGCCGGCTTGGCGCAGCGTTGCAATCTGCCCGATGACGCGGCGCTGCCGCTGCCGCTCGAGCCGGCGCTGAAGGATTGTCTGACGCGCGAGGGCAACGAGCGCCTGGCCTTTCTCGAAGCTTACGGCGCCGGGGCAGCGAGCGAGGCCGGCGCACCGCCGGCCGGGCCAAGCCATCCCGACGCGGCACCCGCGGCAAAACCGGCGCCGGCCAGTTCCGCCGCTGCGGCGTCGGGCAAACCGGCCGGCGGCGCCGCCGCGGCCATCCCGGCGGCGCCGGCGGCCAAGCCGCCGCCGTCGCAGCTGCTCTCCGCTGCCGAGCCGCCCTGGGTCAAGAAGGACGGCGACGCGGCGAAACCGTGACGCGCTCCGCGCGTCTCAACCCGCCAGCAGCTCCCTGACGGCCTCGTCGATAAATTTGGCGTCTTCCGGGTTGAGCGCGGGGTTGCCCGCGCGATGGCCCCAGATCGACGGGATCGGCCGCAGCTCGGCGTTCGGCATCTGCGCGACCTCGCGGCGGTTGTCCTCGACCGTAAAGTAGAGGTCGGTCTCGCAAGGCATCACCAGCGCCCGCGCCGTGATCGCACTGAGCGCCTTGTCGAGGTCGCCGCGGTAAAGCTCGTTGGCGCTGATGTCGGCGTGCTGCCAGGTCCACAGCATCGCCAGCAGGTCGTTGGCGTCGCGGCGGCGGAAATTGGCTTCCCAGCTGCCGACGAGAAAATCCTCAAGCGACGAGAAACCGAGCCGGCGCCACAATTCCTCGCGGTAGAACGCTTGGCTGAGCCCCCAGCCGGCATAAACCCGGCCGAACGCCTGGAAGCCGCGCGTCGGCTGGGTTGCGAACCAGCCGTCCTGCCAGGCCGGGTCGGCGCACAGTGCGGCCTTGACGCCCTCAAGGAAGACGAAATTGTGCGGCGACGTTTTGGCCGAACCGCAGATCGCAACGATCCGCTCGACCCGGTCGGGAAACAGCGCGCCCCAATGAAAAGCCTGCTGCGACCCCATCGAGAAGCCGTAGACGAGGTGCACCCGCTCGACCCCGAACACCTCCGCCATCAGCCGCTGCTGCACGCGCACCATGTCGGTCATCGTCCAGTGCGGGTAGCGCGCGCGGTCAAAAGGCGGCGGCGTATTGCTCGGGCTCGACGACAGGCCGTTGCCGAACTTGTTGATCACGACGATGAAGTACTTTTCCGGGTCGAGCGCCCTGCCCGGCCGGATCGCCCATTCAAGGTCGGGGTGCTGCGCGCCGAACGAGGTCGGATGGACGATCGCGTTCGACTTTCCCGCATTGAGCGTGCCGTAGGTCTTGTAGGCGAGCCGCCCGCCCCGATAGGTGAGGCCGGATTGCAGCACCACGTCGCCGGCTTCGAAAATGCTGTAATCCGCCATCGCCCTGCTCCGCCTCGACCCGTCGAAGAGAGTGGCAGCGTAAGCGGCGCAGCGGGCCGGCGGCAATGCCGCGGCCGCACGGCGGTCAACTCGCCGCGGCGCCAAACGCCGCGGCGCCGCGCGGGCCGGAGCCGCCGGGCGAACAAGCCGGTTCCTGCGGCGCGGCGAGCCGGTATAAGCTCCCGACGGAGGGGCTGGCGGGGTCGACCCGAGCTCGGCAGAAGAGGCGAGGAGCAGACGATGAAGCTGTTGTATTTCGACGATTGGAAGCTGGGCGTGCTCAAAGGCGAGGCGGTGGTCGACGTCAGCGCCGAGGTCAAGGACATCCCGCATATCTGTCCCGGCACGCTGATGAACGGGCTGATCGAACAGTGGGCGGCATACAAGCCGCGGCTCGAAGCGGCGGCGGCCCGCGGCAGCGGCGTCCCGCTGGGCGGGCTGCGCATTCGCGCGCCGGTACCCGCACCGCGCACGATCGACTGCATGGCCGTCAACTACATGGAGGACGGCACGCGCAGCGCCCCGGCCCCGATCAACGCCTTTCACAAAAGTCCGAGCGCCATCATCGGCAACGGCGACACGATGGTGCTGCCCGATGTGCCGGCACCGATTTTCGAGGGCGAGGCCGAAATGGCCGTGGTCATCGGCAAGAAGGCGACCAACCTCAGCGAAGATCAGGTGATGGACCACATCTTCGGCTACATGAACTTCATCGACGGCTCGGCGCGCGGCCTGCCGCCGCCGGGCAACGTGTTCTTCCAGATGAAGAGCCGCGACACGTTCGCGCCGATCGGCCCGTTCCTCGTCACCAAGGACGAGATCAAGGACCCGCAGAAGCTGCAGATCAGGCTGTGGAACAACGGCGTGTTGATGCAGAACTTCAACACGGACGACATGGGCCACAGCATCAAGAAGTCGGTCGCCTGGCTGACCTCGATCCACACGCTGCTGCCTGGCGACATCGTCGCCACCGGGACCAACCACCGCGGGCTCAACCCGTTTATGGACGGCGACGTGATCGAGCTCGAAACCGAAGGTCTCGGCCGCTTGAAGTTTAACGTCAAAGACGATCTGAAGCGCACCTGGGCGCGCAAGACTCGGCTGCAATGCCACGAAGAGGCCAAGGAAAAGACCCCGGGCGCCTACCCGGATTTCACCCAGCAGCTTACCGGCAAATACGCGAAGTAACGACGCTGCCGCAGACCCCGCTGCCGCTCGCCGCCGGCGCGGCGCGTGCCCTCCCCCGCCCGCGGGGGAGGGTTGCGGTGGGGGCTGTGCCGCACGGCCGCGGCCGTGCGGGATAAGCGGCGCCGATGAAAAAACTCCGCTCCGACATCACGCGCGACGGGCTCTCCCGCACGCCGCATCGCGCGTTCATGCGCGCGATGAGCCTCGACGATGCGGCCATCGCCCGGCCGATGATCGGCGTCGTCTCGATGAAGGGCGAGCAGACGCCGTGCAACATGACGCATGGCTTTCAGGTCGATGCCGCCAAGGAGGGCGTCGCCGAGGCCGGCGGCACGCCGCGCGAGTTCACCACGATCTCGGTCTCGGACGGTATCAGCATGAACCACGAGGGCATGAAGTTCTCGCTGGTCTCGCGGGAGCTGATCGCCGACTCGATCGAGGCGGTGGTGCACGGTCTCGCCTATGACGGGCTCATCGGCTTCGGCGGCTGCGACAAGACCTTGCCCGGCGTGCTGATGGGCATGGTCCGCTGCAACGTGCCGTCGGTGTTTCTCTACGGCGGGGCGGCTCTGCCCGGGCGCTTCGCGGGCAAGGACGTGACCATCCTCGATTCCTACGAAGCAGTCGGCGCGGTGCTGACCGGCGAGATGGACGCGGCCGAACTGGCGAAGCTCGAACGCGCCTGTCTGCCAACGCTCGGCGCCTGCGCCGGTCAGTTTACCGCCAATACGATGGCGATGGTGTCGGAAGCGCTCGGCATGAGCATGCCCAATGTCTCGATGATCCCCGGCGTCTACGCCGAGCGCGCCGGCCACGCCCGCCGCGCCGGGCAGGTCGTGATGCAGGCGGTGCTGGGCAACGGGCCGCTTCCGCGCGACATCGTCACCCGCGCGGCGCTGGAAAACGCCTGCGCCGTCGTCGCCGCGACCGGCGGCTCGACCAACGCGGCGCTGCACATACCGGCGATCGCGCACGAAGCCGGCCTCGCCTTCGACGTCGACAACGTGGCCGCGGTCTTCGCCCGCACGCCGCTGATCGCCGACCTGCGCCCCGGCGGCCGCTTTACCGCGAAGGACGTGCACGAGATCGGCGGCACGGCGGTAATCATTCGGGCGCTGATCGAACTGGGCGCCATCGCCGGCGCATGCCTCACCGTGACCGGGGAGACGCTGGCGCAGGTTTATGGCGGCGCTGCGGCGCCCGACGGTTCGGTGGTCCGGGCGGCCGGCAACGCGATCGCACTGGATGGCGGGGTCGCGGTGCTCAAAGGCAATCTCTGCCCGGACGGCGCGCTGATCAAGGTCGCCGGCCTCAAGACGCTGATCCACGAAGGCCCCGCACGGGTCTTCGACAGCGAACAGGATTGTGCCCGCGCAGTCGAGGTGCGCGGCTACCGCGCCGGCGACGTGCTGATCATCCGCAACGAAGGTCCGGTCGGCGGGCCGGGCATGCAGGAAATGCTCGGCGTCACCGCGCTGATCTACGGCCAGCAGATGGGCGAGCAGGTCGCGCTCGTCACCGACGGGCGGTTTTCCGGCGCGACGCGCGGCATCTGCGTCGGCTATGTCGCGCCCGAGGCGGCAATCGGCGGACCGCTGGCGCTGGTGCGCGACGGCGACCGCGTGCGCATCGATTGCACCGCGCGGCGCATGGACCTGCTGGTCGCCGACGACGAGCTTCGCGCACGCCGCGCAGGCTGGATACCGCCGCCGCCGCGGCACAAGGCGGGCCTGCTCGCAAAATACGCCGCGCAGGTCGGGCAGGCGAACAAGGGGGCGGTGACCCATGCGGGCGGTGCCGAGTGGCCCGGCCTCGGCCGCTGATTCCCGAGCCCCCGGCGATTTTGCATAGGCGGTTGCGCCGGGCGCGCAGAGTGCGGCCTTGAACGCCGCCTTGCTCTAGGTCAGCTTCTCTGCCGCAATCTCAGAGTATTCGGCACGCGGGGTTAAGGCCTATGGACGTCATTGAAAAATCCGCGATGCGCAAGATTTACTTGCGCCTTCTGCCATTCGCAATCGTCTCCTATCTCCTCGCTTATATCGACCGTATCAACGCCAGCTTTGCGGCGCTGACCATGCGCGGCGACTTGAAGCTCACCGCCACCGATTACGGGTTCGCGGTCGGCACCTTCTACTGGGGCTATTTTCTGTTCGAAGTGCCGAGCAACGTGGTGCTCGAGAAGGTCGGGGCGCGGTTGTGGATTGCCCGCATCATGATCACCTGGGGCATCTTTGCCGGATTGACCGCCGCGGTCGCCCAATTCGCCAACTGGACGGGCCTCTCCAACACCACCTCGTTCGGCATCATCCGCTTCCTGCTCGGCACCGCCGAGGCGGGGTTCTTCCCCGGCATCGTGCTTTATTTCACCTATTGGTTCCCGACCTACCATCACGCCCGCATCGTCTCGGGCTTCCTGGTCGGGTTGCCGATCGCGGTCGCCGCCGGTGCACCGGTATCGACCGCCCTGCTGGGGCTGAGCGGCACGTTCGGCCTCAAGGGCTGGCAGATCATGTACCTGGCCGAGGGCATACCGACGGTTATCCTCGGCCTCATCACCTTCTTTGTCCTGACCGACAAGCCGGACCAGGCGAAGTTCCTCACCGCCGAGGAGAAGTCGTGGCTGACCGCCAAGCTGGCCTCGGAACGTTCGGCCAAGGAAGCGGTCAAGAAGTTCAGCCTGCTCGAGGGTTTTTACAACCCGAAGGTGTTGCTGCTGGCGCTCAACTATTTCGGCATCGTCGTCGCGAGCCTCGGCATCCTGTTTTTTGTGCCGCAGATGATCAAGGACATCGGGGTCACCGACAACATGACGGTCGGCTGGCTGACGATGATCCCCTATATCAGCGGCGGGCTCGGGCTGATCGGCTGGGGCCGTCTTTCGGACCGGATGAACGAGCGGCGCTGGAACCTGCTCGGCGCCTGCGCGCTGTCGACGATCGGGTTGGTGATCACCGGCGCGACGGCCGGCACCTGGTGGTCGATTGTCGGGCTGTGCATCGCGACCTTTGGCTTCTACGGCTCGAAAGGACCGTTCTGGTCGATGCCGCCGATGTTCCTGACCGGCACCGCCGCTGCCGCCTCGATCGCCTGGATCAACTCGATCGGCAATCTCGGCGGCTTCTTCGGACCGTGGTACGTCGGGGTGCTCAAGGATTGGACCGGCAACTACGCCGGCGGCATCTACGGCCTGGCGTTCCTCTGCCTGATTTCGGCTATCGTCTGCGCGCTGTTCCTGGAGATTCCGAACCCGGTAGCGCGCGATGCCAGGGTGCCGGAGGCAAGCCCGGCGCAGTAGGATAAAATCCTCAGCCGCACTCGGGCAGCGTCAGCATGCTGTCCGGGTGCAGCTTGTCCTCGGCGGTCTTGATGTACTTGCTGCCGTACCGGCTGACCGCGACGACGACCGGCACCTCGCGCCCGCCGCGCTCGATATAAAAGCCCCAGCGTCCGCCCTCGATCGCCGCGATTGCGTCGTCGACCCTCATGCGCCAATGCGAACCGTCGGGATTGACGCCGCCGATATGGCTGATCCGCCGATCATGGTTCATCAAATCCGACCGGGTGATGCAATGGATCAGATAGCGCGCCTGCACGTCGAGCCGTTCCGTCGTCAGAACCCGTTGATCAACATAACAGAAACGGACGCTACCGGAAGCGGCGGCGGGCCTCCGGCTAGACGATCTGAAGACGCCGCGGCACCGGCGGCGGCGGCGGCGCCGCCGGCGACAGAGCCTGTGCGTAACAGCGCGCGCGATCGGCGGCGATCAGCCGGTTGAAGCCGGCATCCTGCGCACAAGCGGCAAGCGCCGCGCGGCGCGCCGGATCGGCCGGGAAGGCGTCGCGGTAGATCGCAACGGCCACAGGCGCCACCGCCACGCCGAACGCCGCTGCCAGGATTGCCGGGATTGCGAAAGCCTTCATGGCTGCCGGGCGAACCGCGGGCTTGTGCGCCGCAGCGACCCAACCTACCGGCCATCCTTGAACAATCGCTGAACGGGCCCCGCTACTCGGCGGCGTGCGGCAGCGGCGGGCGGCGGACCGCAACGAGCGCCTCGCGGTAAATGTCGAGCCAGTCGCGCTCGGCCGGCGCGACGATTTCACCCGAACGCACGGCGGCGGCGGTCTCGGGGTCATCGACCAGCGGCGGCACCGTTCCGTGCTCGCGCAGCGCCCAGGCGGCCTCGTAGAGCCGGCGGCGCGTCGCGACGATCATCCGGTCGCTCGGCACCAGGTGTTCGAGCGGCCGGTCGACGATCTCGCCAATGCTTTCGGTCATCGCCGAATCCTGCGGAAACAGGCCGCTGATCCCGGAGTAGCTGACGGTGCGCTGCATCTCGCGGTCGCTCAGGTAGTCGTTGTCGGCCGCGGCGACCGTGCGCCAGCGGCCAAACCAGTCGGTGCTGTTCGGCTGCATCGGGCTTTCGCGCAGCAGATGCGGGATCGGCGACCCGTCGCGCTTGTGCAGCAGCGGCGGCGTGGCGCCCTTCCACATCAAGGTGAAGACCATGGTGTGGGTGTCGTCCATCGGGATCCAACCCTGCGCGAGGATGTTCCCGGCGATCGGCCCGTTCGGAAACAGCGTCCAGAACGGCAGCACGAAATGCGCAAAGCGGTAGTAGCAGCGGCCCGCTTGCGCTGCGCGGTAAGCGGCGTACATCGCGCCCCAATCGGTCGGCTCGACGTGGTACTGCGCCGCGCGCTCGACCAGCTGGAAGCGCTCCATGTGGTCGGGATCGACCTCGTCCGGCTCGACCTTGCCGACATGCAGAAACGTGAAATGAGCGGTGTCGACATCGCCTTCGAGCGCCTGCAGCCAGTTGCATGCCCGCATCCGGCAGAACAGCGCGGTCTCGCCGGGCGGCGACAGCAGCGCTTCGAGCGTCGGCAGCGGCGGCGCCTGCTGCCGGTCGCCCATATAGACATAGACGAGCCCGTTGCGCTCGGCGGCGCGATAGGCGCGCGCCTTGACCCGGCCGCGATAGTCGTTGCCGTCGGGCAGGTTGGGCATGTCGAGGCAATTGCCGTCGGTGTCGAACTTCCAGCCGTGATAGGCGCAGCGCAGCCCGCCCTCTTCGTTGCGGCCAAAGAACAGCGAGGCGCAGCGGTGCGGACAGCGATGGTCGAAGACGCCGATCCGCCCGGCGCCGTCGCGAAACGCGACCAGCTTCTCGCCGAGCAGCATCAGCCGCAGCGGGTCGCCATCGGCAGCCAACTCGGACGACAGGCAGGCCGGCACCCAATACTGGCGCAGCAGCGCGCCCATCGGCGTGCCTGGGCCGATGCGGGAGAGGAATTCGTTCTCGGCTTCGGTAGTCACGTCGCTGCCCTCCGCCGGCAATTGTCGTTGCAACCGCCGTGCCGGCGCAAGCGGGCCGGGTGCTGCAGCGTATGTCGAATTTATCAGGAGGCCGCCTCCTGTTATCCTCCTGTTATCCTCCTGTTATCGGGAGCGATAACAGGAGGATAATTGCCGCGGTCTCGACCGGGTTGCCAGGCGAACAGGTACGATGCCGCTATGCCACACATCCACGAGAACATATAGAGAACGATCCGCATATTGCAAGATCGGCCTCGGAATGGCGGAAAGCGGCTATGCCGGCATCGTCCGGCGCTGATAGGCCCGGCCGATGCGGGCGGCTTCCTCGCTGTGGCCGGCGATGACGCGGACACCCTGGTCGATCTTGGTCTTGATGTTGTCGGGCATGCCGATTTCGAGAAACGCAATGCCGTTCTTCCGGCACGCGGCAAGCACCCGCTCGCGCGCCTGCTGCATCTCGGGCGGGTAGTTGTCGCGCGGCATCTCCTTGTAACCGAGCGCCAGCGACAGGTCGCCCGGCCCCAGTTCGGCAAAGCCGAGGCCGGGTGTCGCGAGGATTTCTTCGCAATGCGCGATGCCCTCGGGACTTTCGAGCTTGACGCCGAGCAGCAGCTCGCCGTTCGGGTTCAACGGCCACGGGTCGCAGAGCTCGCGGTATTCGGCTTCCGACACGCCCCAGATCGGCGCCGCGGTCGCCTCCGAGCCGCGGCCGCGCGTGCCGATCCCAAGGCCGGCCGTCACCGCTCCCGAGGCGCCCTGCATCCGCGCCAACGGCGTCGGCAGCGCCGGATCGACACCCTCCAGGTGATGCGGGTAGCGGCAGCTTTCGACAAAGGCGCGCGCGGCGCCGGCGGTCTCGGCCTGGCACAGCAGCACGCCGTGCACCCCACGGCCGAGGATTTGGCGGAACTGCCACGCGTTGAAGCGGACATTCTGTTCGTCGGTGCCGTTGACCGGCGCCTCGACGACGACGGTCGGAGCGCGGTGGCCGGAGCGGGTCGGGCCGCCGTCGACGAGCCCCTTCATATAGACGGCGAGCCCGGTCATGTCGAACGCGCCGTGCTCCATGCCGACATTAACATAGTCGGCCCAGGTCTTTGAATCCTCTATGCCCTGCGCGGCTGTCAACACATGCCCGGTATGGGCGCCGACATAATAGATCGCGTGGTCCTGGGCGAGCAATTCGATGGCGCGGTTGATGCGCGGCATGGGGCGACCTCCGTAGCAGGCAGCTTCTGATAGCAGAACGCCAGGCCCGACTGTGATAGCCTTGGCCCCGCAGCCGAGGAGGAGCCTTCGAAATGACGGCGCAGGCACCGGCGGAAGCCCATATCACGCGCGACCCGGCTTACGAGACCGTCGCGCCCGACGATTTTGCGGCGATGGTCGCGGTCGAGCGCTATCCGCGGCGCTCCGACGCGTTCGATGCGATCATCGGCCAGACGCACGACCATTTCTGGGACCCGCACAACCCGGCCTATCTCGACTTTGCCCAGCCGTTCGACCTCGACCGCGAGCCGATCATGCCGCTCGAACGCTTTCCCGAGCTCAATTGCGCCGCGACGGCGCATCTCGACGCGGCGACGAAAATCCGGCTCGCCAACCAGATCCAGCGCTGGACGATGTCGAACATCCTGCACGGCGAGCAGGGCGCGCTGTCGCTGTCGGCCTCGCTGTGCGACATTCTGCTCGACCCCGGTGCCCAGGAATACGCGGCCAACCAGGCGCGCGAGGAAGCGCGCCACGTCGCCGCGTTCAGCCGCTACATCGCGGCGCGCTGGGGCACGCCCGCCCCGGTCGGGCCGGTGCTCGGCGGGTTTCTCGACGACATCGTCAAGTCGCCGATCGTTTACAAAAAACTGATCGGCATGCAGATGCTGCTCGAAGGGCTGGCGATGGGCGCCTTTGCCGGGATTCATGCGCATACCCGCGATCCGCTGCTCAAGCGGCTCGTCCAGCTGGTGATGACCGACGAGGCCTTCCACCACAAATTCGGCAAGATCTGGGCCGACCGGACGATCCCGCGCCTGAGCCGGGACGAGCACGAGCGGGTCGAGGACTGGGCGGCCGAGGTCTTCGAGATGCTGCTGTTCAACCTGTCGAGCCTGGCGCAGCGCGCCTACATTTACGAGGCGTTCGGCCTCGATGTCGCGGTGCTGCGCGATTCGGTGCGCGAGGCCTTCTCCGGCGGCCGCAAGAACGCGCTGCGCGAGGGCACCAACATCTTCCGCGTGCTGGTCAAGACGCTGCTCAACGCCGGCATCGTCAGCGAACGCACGATCCACATCTACGCCGCCTGGGTCGACGTCGAGGGGTTGCAGGGCGAAGGGGACGCGATGATCGGCGACGCGATCGCCGCCGAAGGCATCGACTACCTGCGCGCGATCAACGCCATGCGCCGGACGATCGGCCAGAAGGCGGTGGCTTAGCGGCCGGCCGCGAGTTCCTCGTAGAGCGCTTCGTAACGGGCGACGATCGCGCCGAGGCCGTAGCGGGCGACGATCCGCTGCCGCGCCGCCGCGCCCCGCGCCGCGCGCTGCTCCGGTTCGAGCAGCGCGAGCCGCTCCCAGGCCGCGGCGAGCGCTGCCGGATCGCGCGCCGGCACGGTCTCGCCGGTGTCGCCGAGGATTTCGGCGCAATCGCCGACATCGGTCGCAACACATGGCACCCCGCGGCTCATCGCCTCGCCAAGCACGTTGGGAAAGCCTTCGCCATAGGCCGATGACAGCGTGACGATGTCGAACGCCGGGTACAGCCGGTCGAGGTCGCGGCGCTCGCCGAGCAGCGTCACCGCGGCGCCGGCTCCGCTCTCGCGCACGAGCGCCGTCAGCTGCGGGTTGGCCGCATCGGCGCCGCTCCCGGCGAGGACAAAACGCACCTCGGGCCGCCGCTGCGCCAGCCGCGCCGCGGCCGCCAAGAATGTCGCATGGTCCTTCATCGGGTGGTAGCGGGCGGGCAGCGCAATCGCGATGGCCGACGCGTCCCAGCCGAGCGCGGCGCGGTGCCTCGCCCGCTCGGCCGGGTCGGGCCGCAGCGCCTCGATGTCGAAACCGTTCGGCAGCAGCACCCACCGCCGCGGGCGGTAGCCGAGCCGGGCATGAAAGCATCGGCCCGCCGCCGCATTGGCAATCACGACATCGGGGCGGCCCGAGCACCAGGCGAGCAGCCGGGGCAACCTGGTGCCGCCCAGCACCTCGGTGCAGCGGATGTTCCACACCAGACGCGGCGCGAAACCGAGCTGCGCCGCCACAAGTCCCAGCAGGTCGGCATGATAGAGCCAGGTTTGCAGAACGTCGGGGCGAAACTCGCTCAGGACCCGCCCGATGCGGTACACCGCAAGCGGATCGGGCACGCCGCGGCGCATCCCCAGCGCGACGACCGGAATGCCCGATGCGGCGATTTCGCGGCCTGTTGCGCCGCTGTCGGTCATGCTGATCACGATCGTGCGGAAGCGGGCGCGGTCGAACCGGGCAGCGAGTTGCGCGAGCATGCGCTGGGCACCCCCGGAGTCGAGGCCGGTGATCAAATGAGCGACAGCGATCATGAGCCCGAGATCGTCGTACCCACGGGCTGGCCCGGCGGCGGATGCCCTGCTATGGATTCGTCGCGGTGCATTCGAACATCCGGCGCGGGGTTTGGCAGAGCGGTTTGATAGTATGGATCGCCCGCTGCTCGCCAGCACGGGCGAATTGGCGCCGGCGCTGCGCGCGCGGGCGACGGTGGCGCCGCTGCGCCTGCGGGTCGC
>JAFAWI010000675.1 GCA_019241915.1 Alphaproteobacteria bacterium | reverse complement strand
CGATCGCCCCGGCGGTGTCGCCGCCGCCGACCTGCCGCGACAGCGGCGGCAGGATCGCGGTCGCCACCGCGATGCCGACGACCCCAAGCGGCAGCTGGTTCAGCCGGTCGGCATAATAGAGGTACGACACCGACCCCTCGGGCAAGGCCGAGGCGAGTGCGGTCGAGATCAGCAGGTTGAGCTGGGTCACTCCGGCGCCGAGCACGCCCGGGCCCATGATCGTCAGCGTCTGCTTGACCTGCGGCGTCAGCCGCGGCCAGCGCAGCCGCAGGCGAATCCCGGCGCGCGCGCACGAGACCATCAGCCACAGAAACTGTGCGATCCCGGCCGCCGTCAGCCCCCACGCCAGCACCGTCCCGTCGGTCCAGTGGAACGCCGCCATCACCAGCAGTGCGGCGATCAGGAACAGGTTGAGCAGTACCGGCGTCGCGGCGGGGGCCGCGAAACGGTCGACGGTGTTGAGCAGCCCGCCCTGCAAGGCGGTCAGTGAAATGAACAGCAGATAGGGGAAAGTGATGCGGGTGAGCGTCGTCACCAGCGCGAACTTGCCGGGTTCTGGCTCGAAGCCCGGCGCGATCAGCCTCATCACCCAGGGCATCATCACTTCGCCGAGAACGACAAAGGCGAGCAGCGCGCCGAACAGCACCGAATAGGCTTGCTCGGCAAAATCCTGCAGCGCCGGCTTGCCGCCCTCGACCAAGGCCCGGTTGGCGAGCGGTACGAACGCGGCGTTGAATGCGCCCTCGGCGAACAGGCTGCGGAATAGATTGGGCAGGCGCTGCGCGACAAAGAACGCGTCGGCCACCGGCCCCGCCCCGAGGATCGCCGCGGTCAGCATGTCGCGGGCAAAGCCGAACAGCCGGCTCACCATCGTCAACGAGCCGACCGTTGCCACCGAGCGGAACAGCGCCATCCGCGCGGTGTAACGGAAAATAGACCGCCCGTAAAATGCGGCCCTGCCTTCAGAGTGCGGACGGCCGCTTGTCTTTACGCCGGCAATCGGCGTAAGCGTTCGCGCTTCCGGATCGGGAGGCGGTATGGCCGAGATCAAGATGGGCGTCATCGGCTGCGGCGGCCGCATGGGGCGCATGCTGGTGGCCGAGATCGCCTCGGCCGAGGGCTGCGCGCTGGTCGGCGGCACCGCCGCGCCGGGCAGCGCGCACGCCGGCAGCGACCTCGGCGAACTGGCCGGGATCGGCCGCATCGGTCTCGCTGCAGGGACCGCACCCGGCGAGCTGATCCGCGCCAGCGACGTCGCCATCGAGTTCAGCACCGCGGCGGCGACCGCCGCGCATGCCGCGCTTGCCGCGGAACACGGTACGCCGCTGGTGATCGGTACGACTGGCCTGTCGCCGGCGGAAACCGCGGCGGTGCGCGATGCCGGCCGGCATATCCCGATCGTCTGGGCCGCCAACACCAGCCTCGGCATCAACCTTCTGCTCGGCCTCGTCGAGCAGGCCGCGGCGCGGCTCGGTCCCGATTGGGACATCGAGATCATGGAGATGCACCACCACGGCAAGGCCGATGCGCCGTCGGGCACGGCGCTCGCGCTGGGCCGGGCGGCGGCGGCAGCGCGCGGCGTCGAGCTCGACGCGGTGGCGCAGCGCGGGCGCGACGGCATCACCGGCGCGCGCACCGCGGGGGATATCGGCTTCGCCTCGCTGCGCGGCGGCGACGCGGTCGGCGACCACCACGTCATCTTCGCCGGAGCCGGGGAGCGGCTGGAGCTGTCGCACCGCGCGACTAACCGCGCGATCTACGCCAAGGGCGCGGTGCGCGCGGCGCGCTGGGTCATCGCCAAGCCGCCCGGCATCTACGGCATGAAGGAAGTACTCGGGCTGTGAGCGCGGTGCCGCACGAACCGCTCACGCTGTTCGACCGCTCCGGCGCGCTGGCGCGGCCGGGGTGGCACGAGCTGGCTGCCGAAGCGCTGGCGCTGCTCCGCATCCGGCTGCGCCGCGCGCCGCAGGGCGTGGGGCCGGCGCCGTGCGGCGACGGCCACCCGGTCATCGTGCTGCCGGCGTTTCTGTGCTCCGATGTAATGAGCCGCGGCTTTCGCGACTGGCTCGGCGGGCTCGGCTATGCAACCGAGGGATGGGGCGCCGGTGTCAACCTCGGCCCCACCGCCGGCGCAGCTGCTGCGACCGAGCGTATTTTGATCCGGGCGACCGAGGCCGCCGGTTGCAGGGCCAGCATCGTCGGGGTCAGCCTTGGCGGCGTGCTCGGGCGGGCGGTTGCCAGCGCGCATCCGGCGCGCGTGCGCCGCGTTATCACCGTCTGCAGCCCGTTCCGCTTGCCGACCGCGAGCCCGCTCGAAGCGGTCTACCGCATGCTTGCGCCGCTGCACCGCGCCGAAACGGCGATGCTGGCGCGCCTGCAATCGCCGCCACCGGTGCCGACGGTTGCGATCTACAGCCCGAGCGACGGCGTCGTCGCCTGGCAAAGCTGCATCGACGAGCCCGGCCCGCAGCGCGAGAACATTGCAATCGACAACCACCACACGACGATGCTCGCCAACCCGCAGGCGGCGCAGATCATCGCCGAGCGGCTGGCTTTGCCATAACGCCGGGAAGCCCCTAACGCTGTGCCGGATTGAGTGCATCGCGCCAGCGCCGCAGCGCGTCGCGTAGTGTCGCCGCCACCTCGCGCCGCACCGGCGCCGGCAGGAAAGTCCCGATCGGCAGGCTCCGCCCATGCGAGGCCAGCGCCAGCCGGTTCGAATCGCCGTGCCCTTCCTCGTAGACGACGCGCACCCAAAACGGCTGAAACCGCCACAGGCTGCGGTCGCCGCGAATGCCGACCCTCTCGACGGTCAGTTCATCGTCCGCCAGGGATAGCGTTTCGCGCTGCCGCGCGCTGCGGTAGCTGAGCCGGAATGCGAGGTAGACCAGCCCGACGTCGAGGCCGAAAAACCCGCATACCGGCCACGCGCCGAGCGTTACGAACAATGTCCCGACCGCGACGCTGACCCCCGCCAGCATCAGCATCAGCACGTTGAACCCGCGCGGCGGCAGGCTGCGATACGGCAGCAGCACGCGCTCGAAAAACACGCGCCGCGGCGCGGCACGATCGATCAAAAGGGCAGGCGACGACATCGCGCCTCAACATAACGCGCCGGAACCCTGCAAACGCAAGAAATGCGCTAAGCTCGCGGGCGATGCGGAAATTCAGCAAAGCCGAGGTCGCCGAGTTCTACCGGCGGCTCGCCGAGACGCGGCCCATCCCCCGCACCGAACTCGAATTCATCAACCCCTTCACACTGCTGGTCGCCGTGGTGCTGTCGGCGCAGGCGACCGATGTCGGGGTCAACAAGGCGACGCCGGCGCTGTTCGCGCTCGCCGACACGCCCGGCAAAATGGTTGCGCTCGGCGAGGAGCGGGTTGCCGGCCTCATCCGCACGATCGGCCTCTATCGCACGAAGGCAAAGAACGTCGTCGCGCTGAGCCGCATCCTGGTCGAGAAATACCGCGGGCAGGTGCCGGCCGACCGCGAATTGCTGCAGGAGCTGCCGGGCGTTGGCCGCAAGACCGCCAACGTCGTGATGAACGTCGCGTTCGAGGAGCCGACGATCGCGGTCGATACCCATATCTTCCGCGTCGGCAACCGCACCGGCCTCGCGCCGGGAAGGAATCCGTTCGAGGTCGAGCAGCGGCTCGAAGCCGTCACCCCGCCGCAATACAAGCTGCACGCGCATCACTGGCTGATCCTGCACGGCCGCCACGTCTGCAAGGCGCGCAAGCCGGAGTGCCCGGATTGCGTGGTCGCCTCGCTGTGTCGCTACCCGGCGAAGACCGTGCCCGATGGGTGGGTGGCGGCCAAGGCGCAGGCCGCCGCCGCGGCGCTGAAAGAGGCTAGGAGGCCGCCCGCGCGTTCGCCAGCTCGGCGATGATGTCGAGCCCGCCGCTCGACGGCTCGCTGTGCATCTGCACATCGCCCGAAATCTGGCCGCCCAGCTCGATTTCGAGCTGGCCGTAGCGAATCGTTCCCGACACCTGGCCGCCGGAGCGGATCAGCAGGCGCTTGCGGACGACCAGATTGCCTTCGAACGCGCCGCGCACATCGGCATTCTCGATTTCCGCCGAGCCCTTGAACAGACCGCTTTCGGCGATGTCGACATCGCGGCAGTTTTGCAGGTTCGCCTCGACGCTGCCCTCGACGATCAGCGTGTCGCACGAGGCAATCTCGCCCGACAGCGAGATTTCGCGCCCGACCGTGAGCTGCCGCACCCCGGCGTCGTTGCGCCGGTTGGGCGGCGGCGGCGCGGGGGTGGCCGCCGGGGTCACCGGCACGCCCATCGGCTCGGTGACCGCGCGGCGCGGTGCTTCCGCGGTTTCCGTGGCAGGCCGCGGCGGCATTTCCGGCACGCGCGGCGGCACCGCCGCGGGCGCACGGGCGACCGGGCTTACGGAGACGGGCGATCCGATCGGCCGAGCGGGTTTCATGGGGATGCCCAAATCGTCGGGCGAATCAGCCATTCTACGATCCTCCGTATCGGGTCTCTTTCGGCCAAACATGGATGCCGCACCCCCTGAAGTGAGTGTCGGGCGTATCGGCTGCGACCGATAAAGGTCACACCATTTCGAAGTGCGCGGAGCCGTCTCGACGCGACCACCTCAAACTGCCCCTCGCCGGGCAACATATCCGTTGGGATCGGCGAAAACAAAAGGATTCATGCCGATTGCTGCGGGCTAAACCGGCGATCACAAGGGGTTAGGGAGCCGCTCCACCGGTTGGCTTGGCGTCGGCTGTCGGCGGCGGGGGCGAATCGCCCGCTGAAGGCGCGCGGCGGCCGCGGCTTGTCACGCGCCGCCGGTTCCTATACTGCCCCGGCTTCCTTCTCGTTTACCGACAAAGGACCGCGGATGGGTGCCGCCACAATCGATGTCGTTGGGATCGGCAACGCCATCGTCGATGTCATCGCGCACGCCGACGAGGCTTTTCTCGCCGCCGAAGGTTTCGCCAAAGGAACGATGACGCTGATCGACGCCGGGCGGGCCGAGACGCTGTACAGGCGCATGGGCGCGGGGATCGAAAGCTCCGGCGGCTCGGCCGGCAACACGATGGCTGGGATCGCTTCGCTCGGCGGCAGCGGCGCCTATATCGGCAAGGTGCGCGACGATCTGCTCGGCAAGGTATTCCGCCACGACATCACCGCGATGGGCATCCGCTTCGATACCGCGGCCGCGACCGCAGGTCCCGGGACGGCGCGCTGCCTGATCCTGGTCACCGCCGACGGGCAGCGCACGATGGGCACCTATCTCGGCGCCTGCGTCGACCTTGGGGCGGAGGACATCGCTGCCCATAGCGTCGCCGCGGCCCGGATCACCTACCTCGAAGGCTACCTGTTCGATCCGCCGCGCGCCAAGGAGGCCTTCCGCAAGGCGGCGCAGGTTGCGCACGAGGCGGGTCGGCT
>JAFAWI010000658.1 GCA_019241915.1 Alphaproteobacteria bacterium | reverse complement strand
AAAGCCGAACGCAAAAACCCGAACCTGCTCAATGGCGCGCGGCGTCGCCGCATCGCCGCGGGGTCCGGTACCACGGTACCCGACGTCAACCGGCTGATGAAGCAGTACCAGGACATGGCCGGGATGATGAAGCGGATGAAAAAGCTCGGTCAGAAAGGGATGATGCGGCACGGGCTGTCGGCGCTGATGCCGGGGGCGTTCCGGTGAGTCCTGACGCTCTGTCTCTGCCGTCATGCCCGGGCTTGTCCCGGGGCATCCACGGGATTTGCTGGCGCTGGGAAGACGCGGATGGCCGGGACGCGCCCGGCCACGACGAAGTAATCAAAGTCATAAGGACCTAAACGAGATGAAAGGTTTCGCATGAGCTTGAAAATCCGGCTGGCGCGCGGCGGCGCCAAAAAGCGGCCTTTTTACAGCATCGTCATCGCCGACGCGCGCAGCCCGCGCGACGGCCGCTTTATCGAGAAGGTCGGGACCTATAACCCGATGCTCGAGCGCGACCATGCCGAACGTGTGACCTTGAAGGAGGAGCGCCTCAAGCACTGGCTCGGGGTCGGCGCGCAGCCGACCGAGCGGGTCGCCCGCTTTCTCGGCAATGCCGGGCTGATGGCGAAGCCGGAAATCCGCGAGACACCGCAGAAGTCGGCGCCGAAGAAGAAGGCGCAGGAACGGGCAAAAGCCGCCGAGGAAGCGGCAGGCGCTGCGGCCGGCCCGGCGTAGGCGCTTCATTCACCGGAGTTTTGTCGACATGGCGCCGACACTCACACCATCCTCAACCCCGCGAAGGCGGGGGCGCACGGGCGACCGGTCGCTGGTTCCCCTCGATTCCCGCTTGCGCGGGAAAGACGAGTTCAGCAACCGACGCGAGGCGCGCGTGTGCATGGCGGTCATTGGGGCACCGCACGGGGTGCACGGGCGGATGCGGGTCAAGACATTTACCGAGGATCGGATGGCGATTGGGGGTTACGGTGCGCTGGAGGACGAGGCGGGCGAGCGCCGCTTCGAATTGCGCGTCACCGGCGAGACCAAGGGGGAAGGAATGGTGATCGCGCAGATCTCCGGCATCACCGACCGGGCCTCCGCGGAGACTTTGCGCGGGTTGCGCCTCTATGCGCCGCGCGCCGTGCTCCCGGAAACGGCCGAGGACGAGTTCTACCACGCCGACCTCGTCGGCCTTGCGGCAGTCCTGGAAAACGGCGCCCGGCTCGGCACGGTGATCGCGGTACACGATTTTGGCGCCGGCGACGTGCTCGAGATCGCGCCCCAAAAGGGCCAGCCGGTGCTGGTGCCGTTTACCCGCGCCGCGGTGCCGGTGGTCGACGTCGCCGGCGGCAAATTGGTGCTCGACCCGCCTGCGGGGCTGCTCGACGCGCCGCGGCAAAAACAGGCAGAGCCGGTATGACCTGGCATGCCACCGTCCTCACGATCTTTCCGCAGATGCTGCCGGGCCCGCTCGCCTATTCGCTGGCCGGCAAAGCGCTGAAGGCCGGCGCCTGGCGGCTCGACACGGTCGACATCCGCGACTATGCGACGGACCGCCACCGTTCGGTCGATGACGCGCCGTTCGGCGGCGGCCCGGGGATGGTCTTGAAGCCCGACGTGCTCGATGCGGCGATCGCCGGCGCGGGCGGGCTCGGGCCGCTGATCAACCTGTCGCCGCGCGGCCGGCCGCTCGATCAGGCGCGGGTGCGCGAACTGGCGGCCGGACCCGGTGTGCGCCTCATCTGCGGCCGCTTCGAGGGGGTCGACGAGCGGGCGCTGGAAGCCAACCGGGTCGAGGACATAAGCCTCGGCGACTTTGTGCTGTCGGGCGGCGAGCCGGCGGCGATCGCGCTGCTCGACGCCTGCGTGCGGCTACTGCCGGGGGTGATCGGCACAGGAGCCGCGCTGACGGAAGAGCGCTTTGCCGAGTGCCTGCTGGAATACCCGCATTACACGCGCCCGGCGGTATGGCAGGGGCGCACGGTGCCCGACACGCTGGTGTCGGGCGATCATGGACGGGTTCGCGCTTGGCGTCGGGCCCAGGCGGAGCTGCTGACCCGGCAGCGCCGCCCCGATTTGTGGGAACGCTATTGCGCCGCGGTGCCGGAAAAGGCCGGCAGCGGCCGGGAGACCTGAGATGAACCTGTTGCAGACCCTGGAAGAGGAGCAGCGCCAGAAGCTCGTCGCGGCGCGTCCGGTGCCGCGTTTCGATCCGGGCGACACGGTGCGGGTCAGCGTCAAGGTCGTCGAAGGCGAGCGAGAGCGCATCCAGGCGTTCGAGGGCGTCTGCATCGCGCGCAAGAACGCCGGGATCAACTCAAACTTTACGCTGCGCAAAATCAGCTACGGCGAGGGTGTCGAGCGCATCTTCCCGCTCTATTCACCGCGCATCACCGCGATCGAGGTTGTGCGGCGCGGCGCGGTCCGCCGCGCCAAGCTCTATTACCTGCGGGGCCGGACCGGCAAGGCGGCGCGTATTGCGGAGCGCTCGCGCGAGCAGCTGCGCCGCGAGGCCGAGGCCGCCGCTGCGGGCAGCGACAACTGATTTGTTCCGGGAGCAGGACATGCCGCAACCGAAGACGCTGTTCGACAAGATCTGGGAAAGCCACGTCATCGCCCCGCAGGGCGAGGGCACATACCTGATCTATATCGATCTGCACCTGATCCACGAGGTCACGACGCCTCAGGCTTTCGCGGGGCTGAAGCTCGCCGGCCGGAAGGTGCGCCGCCCCGACAAGACGATCGCGGTCGCCGACCACAACATCCCGACCACCGGCCGTGCCGGCGGCGCTGCGAGCATCCTCGAACCCGATTCCAAGCTGCAGGTCGAGGTGCTGGAGCGCAACGTCAAGGAATTCGGCGTTCCCTATTTCCCGATCGAGAGCATCGACCAGGGTATTGTCCATGTTATCGGTCCGGAGCAGGGACTGTCGCAGCCCGGTATGACCATCGTCTGCGGCGACAGCCACACCGCGACGCACGGCGCGCTCGGCGCCCTCGCGTTCGGGATCGGTACCTCCGAGGTCGAGCATGTCCTGGCGACGCAGACGCTGATCCAGGCGCCGGCCAAGAACATGCTGATCGCGGTCAACGGCACGCTCGGCGCCGGGGTCAGCGCGAAGGACGTGATCCTCGCGATCATCGCCAAGATCGGCACCGCCGGCGGCACCGGCCATGTTTTTGAATACGGCGGCAGCACGTTCCGCGACATGTCGATGGAAGGCCGCATGACGGTCTGCAACATGTCGATCGAGGCGGGCGCGCGTGCCGGACTTGTGGCGCCGGACCAGAAGACCATCGACTACGTCCGCGGCCGTCCGTTCGCGCCAAAAGGCGCCGCATGGGAACAGGCCGAGGCCTATTGGCGCACCCTGCCCTCCGACCCCGGCTCGACGTTCGACAAGGAGGCACATCTCGACGCCGCGGACATTGCGCCGCACGTGACCTGGGGCACCAACCCCGAGATGGCGGCCCCGGTCACCGGCCGCGTGCCCGACCCGGCGCAGATCGACGACCCGCTACGCCGCGCCGCGGTCGAGCGCGCGCTGCAATACATGCAGCTGTCACCGAATACACCGCTCGAAGAGGTGCCGGTGCAGCGGGTGTTTATCGGCTCGTGCACCAACAGCCGCATCGAGGACCTGCGCGCCGCCGCCGCCATTGCCAAAGGGCGCAAGGTCGCCGACGGGGTCACCGCGCTGGTGGTGCCCGGCTCGGGCCACGTCAAGCACCAGGCCGAAGAGGAAGGGCTCGACCGCGTCTTCCTCGAGGCCGGGTTCGAATGGCGCGAGGCTGGGTGCTCGATGTGCATGTCGATGAACGACGACAAGGCGATGCACGGCGAGCGCGTCGCCACGACCTCGAACCGCAATTTCGAGGGACGCCAGGGCAAGAACGCCAAGTCGCACCTGATGGGCCCGGCAATGGCCGCCGCCGCCGCCGTCACCGGCAAGCTCACGGACGTGCGGCAGCTGGGCTAGGGAGATACCGTCATGGACAAATTCACCACCTTGACCGGCGTCGCGGCGCCGCTGCCGATCGTCAACCTCGACACCGACAAGATCTTCCCGGCGATCTATTTGAAAACGATAGAGCGCACCGGGCTGTCGAAATGGCTGTTTCAGGAAATCCGCTTCCGCCCGGACGGGTCGGAAAACCCTGATTTTGTGCTGAACCAGGCGCCGTACCGGCAGACTAAAATCCTGATCGGGGCCGAAAACTTCGGCTGCGGGTCGAGCCGGGAGCACGCGCCGTGGGCGCTGCTCGACTACGGCATTCGTTGCGTGATCGCGCCGAGCTTTGCCGACATCTTCTACAACAATTGCTTCAATAACGGTATCCTGCCTATCACATTCGACGAATCTATCGTTCAGGAACTCCTCGCCGAAGCTCAGGCTACCGAGAGCTACATGCTCCACATTGACCTTCCAGCCCAGACCGTTACAACTCCGAGCAAGCGCGTCCTGCACTTCGAAATCGAC
>JAFAWI010000639.1 GCA_019241915.1 Alphaproteobacteria bacterium | reverse complement strand
GGCCGCGTCCGCGCCTACGAAGACGGATTGGTGGCCGACGCCGATACCCTCGACGCGGCGCTTGCCCGCAACCTCTACGGCACCGCGGCGGCGAGCCCGGAGCAGATGCGGCGGGTGGGCGATTACCTGCGACGCGCCGCGGCGGCGTTGGCGCTGGCGCCGCTTCCCGCACTGCTCACCGGCAAGCTAGCGTTTGCCGCGCCATGAGCGGATCGCGTCCCGAATTCAGCCGGCTCGTGCCGCTCGCGCGGCTGGCGCGCGACGAGCCGTTTCGGCAGCGCATCGCGGCCGGCGAGGGTGAGCGCGCGGCGTTGGCGAGGCGCTTTGACCTGGAGGCGCTGACCCGCCTCGAAGCCGATGTCGAATTGCTTGCCGAACGCACCGGGACGTACCTTTTGACCGCGCAGTTCGGCGCGGCTTTCGCCCAACGCTGCATCGTCACGCTCGATCCGGTCGACGGGACGCTGAGCGAGCGTTTTGCGCTGCGTTTCGGTCCTGTGGAGGCGGAAGGCGATTCCCCCGCTGGCGCCGACGAACCGGCTTTCGAACCGCTCGACGGCGAGGCGATTGACATCGGGGAGGCGGTCGCGCAGGAGTTTTCGTTGGCTTTACCGCCCTTTCCGCGCCGCCCCGACGCCGAAATGGATGTCCCGCCGAAGGACGAGTCCGGTGACGGGCCGTTTGCCGTATTGGGCCGCCTGAGCGGCCGCGGCCGCCGATAACGCGCAGCCGCTCGCAGCTGTCGCAGTTGCCGCCGCCGAGAGATTTGGGTAAGTGTCTCGGCTCTCAGTTCCGGGTCTGACGAGTGCCCTATGGCCGTACCGAAGCGAAAAGTATCGCCGTCGCGCCGCAATATGCGGCGCTCGCACCATAAGCTCACGGCGCCGGCCTATGCCGAGTGCTCGAATTGCGGCGAGTTGAAGCGACCGCATCATCTGTGCGAAGCGTGCGGCCACTACGACGGCCGCGAGGTCGTGCCGGCGGAGCCGGCGACCGCCTGAGCCCCGGCCCCCTGGGAAGGCGCGGTACGGTGAGCGGCACGATCACGATCGCGCTCGACGCGATGGGTGGGGATCGTGCCCCCGAGGTCGTGATCCGCGGCGCCGATCTCGCGCTGGAGCGTCATCCCGACGCTCAGTTTCTGGTGTTCGGGGCGCAAGAACGGATCGCGCCGCTCGTAGCGCAGCTGCCGCGCGTGGCCAAGGTCGCCACGCTGCACCACACCAGCGAGATGGTCCAGAACGACGACAAGCCGTCGCAGGCATTGCGCGCCGGCCGCAACACCAGCATGCGATTGGCGATCGAAGCAGTCGCCGAGGGCCGCGCCGACGGCGTGGTCTCGGCCGGCAACACCGGCGCGCTGATGGCGATTGCCAAGTTCGCGCTGAAGACGCTGCCCGGGATCGACCGCCCGGCGATCGCCACGTTCTTTCCGACGCTGCGCGGTGAGACGGTGATGCTCGATCTCGGCGCCAATGTGGAATGCGACGCCGAAAACCTCGTCCAGTTCGCGCTCATGGGCGATGCGTTCGCCCGCAGCGTGCTCGGGATCGTCGAGCCGACGGTCGGGCTGCTCAACGTCGGCTCCGAGGATTTGAAGGGCAACGATGCGGTGCGCGGCGCGGCTGCGCGGCTGCGTGGCGGGCTGATCCCGCTGCGTTTCCACGGTTTTGTCGAGGGCGACGACATCGGCGCCGGCACTGTCGATGTGATTGTGACCGACGGCTTTACCGGCAACGTCGCGCTCAAGACCGCCGAGGGCACGGCACGGCTGTTTACACACGCGCTGCGCACGTCGTTCGAGCACTCGCCGATGGCAAAAATCGGCGCCTTGTTCGCGCGGGGGGCGCTGCGGAAATTTCGCGAGCGCCTGGATCCCCGCCGCTACAACGGCGCAATGTTTCTTGGCCTGCGCGGTATTGCGGTCAAGAGCCACGGCGGCACGGACGCGTTCGGCTTCGCCAACGCGATTGGCGTCGCAATCGATATGAAGGTGAACGGGTTTCTCGAAAAGATCCGCGCCGACCTGACGCGGATCAATGTGCCGATGCCGGCGCCGCAACCGGCGGCGCTGTAGCCGGGCCGGATGAGCTTGCGCGCCCAGGTCGCCGGCTGCGGCGGCTATCTGCCCGAACGGGTAATGACCAATGACGAGTTGGCGCGCCGGCTCGACACCTCCGACGCGTGGATCAGGCAGCGGACCGGGATCGGCGAACGGCGCATCGCCGCGGCGGGCGAGCTGACCTCCGACCTGGCGCTGGCGGCGGCCAAACGCGCGCTGCGGCACGCCGGGATAAGCGGCAGCGACCTCGACCTGATCGTGCTGGCGACGGCGACCCCCGACCACACTTTCCCCGCGACCGCGACCAAGGTGCAGGCGCAGCTCGGCATGAAGCGCGGTGCCGCGTTCGACATCCAGGCGGTGTGCTCCGGCTTCATCTTTGCGCTGGCCGTGGCGGACAATGCGATCCGAGTCGGGCAGGCGCGGACCGCATTGGTGATCGGCGCCGAGACCTTCTCGCGCATCCTCGATTGGCAGGACCGCGGGACATGCGTGCTGTTCGGCGACGGTGCCGGGGCGCTCGTGCTTCGCGCAGCGCCCGATGCCGGACCCGGCGGGCGCGGTATGCTGTCGACGCATCTGCACTCGGACGGCAGCCTCTACGACATCCTCTATGTCGATGGCGGTCCGTCTTCCACCGGCACTGCCGGTCATCTGCGCATGGAGGGGCGCGAGGTCTTCCGACAGGCGGTGCACCACCTGTCGGAAGCGGTCGAAGAGGCGCTCGCCGCGCACGGGCTGAGCGGCGCCGATGTCGATTGGCTGGTGCCGCACCAGGCCAACCTGCGCATCATCGACGCGATCGGCAAACGCCTGTCCTTGCGCCCGGGCCAGACCGTGGTGACGATCGAACGGCACGCCAACACGTCGGCGGCGTCAATTCCGCTGGCGCTCGACGAAGCTGTCGGCGACGGCCGAATAAAACCGGGTCATCTCGTGCTGATGGAAGCATTGGGGGGTGGGCTCACCTGGGGCGCGAGCCTCGTCCGCTGGTAGGCGCAAAGGTCAGGCGCCGCCTTGCAAAAAAAGCGCTCAACGCTTTGGAATTTGACGGCGTTTTTCGGCACCGCTAACCTTCGAGAGAGAACGGGAGGGCGGCATGGCCGGTCATACGGTTACTCGCGCTCAGCTCACCGAAGCCGTCTATCAAGAAGTCGGTCTGTCCCGCAACGAATCGGCCGAGCTGGTCGAATCCGTGATCGCGGAGATATCGGACGCGCTGGAGCGGGGCGAGATGGTCAAGATATCGTCGTTCGGCAGCTTTGCCGTGCGGCGGAAGGGTCAGCGTATCGGCCGCAACCCGAAGACCGGGCAGGAAGTGCCGATCAGCCCGCGCCGCGTGCTGGTGTTCCGCGCCTCGCATGCTTTGAAGAACCAGATCAACCAATCGCTCGCGCCCAGCGGCGCGGCGCGGCGCTCGTCAGCCTGAAGTGAGCGAAACGGGGGAGGCCGCTTCGGGGCGACGGGGCAACAAGCGCGCCGCGGTGTTTCGCACCATCGGCGAGGTTTCCGAGGATCTGGACCTGCCCGCGCACGTGCTGCGCTTCTGGGAATCGAAATTCCCGCAGCTGAAGCCGCTGAAGCGCGGTGGCGGCAGGCGCTATTACCGTCCTGAAGACATCGCGCTGCTGTCGCGTATCCGGCAATGTCTGTACCAGGAAGGCTATACGATCCGCGGCGTGCAGAAGCTGCTGGCCGAGGGCGGGTCAAGCAATACGCGCGAGATGTCGCCGAGCCTGTTCCCGCTCGATCCGGCACCGGCGCCTGCGGTCGTGGCCGTGCGCCCGGCGCGGTCGCCGCGCCGGGGTGCCGCTGCGGCAGAGCCGGCACCGGCCGCGGCCCTGTCGCCTCAGGCGCGCGGCAATCTGGAAGCGGCGATGCGCGAGTTGCTGACGGTCCGCGACCTGGTCAACCGCCTGCTCGCGCACAAGAAGGGCTGACCGCGTTGCGCCGGTTCGGCGGCGCACGTATGATCCGCCGCCTCGCCAGAGATGCCCCGGTCGGAGCGTAGCGCAGCCTGGTAGCGCATCAGCATGGGGTGCTGAGGGTCGTGAGTTCGAATCTCACCGCTCCGACCATCTCTGCTTTTCCGGGAGGCTCCGCGATGACCACCGAACGCCCCGACTCGCCGCTCGAACCGTGGCAATGGCCGGAGGCGCATTGGCGCAAGCTGGTCGACCGGGTGCGTGCGGGGCGGACGTTGCGCCCGGCGGAATGGCCGGGCGGCGCGCGCTGCGCGGTGGCGCTGTCGTTCGACAGCGATCACGAGACCAGCGACCTTCGCGAGGGCGGCAAATCGATCGGGCGCCTCGCTTGGGGACAATACGGCGCGCGGGTCGGCGTGCCGCGCATCCTCAAGCTGCTCGACAAGTACCAGATCAAAGCGTCGTTCTATGTGCCCGCGGTGACCGCCCTGCTGCACCCGGACGAGCAGCGCCGCGTCGTCGCCGAAGGGCACGAGATCGGCATCCACGGCTGGATCCACGAGCTCAATTCGGTGCTGCCTTACGAAGCCGAGCGCGACCTGATGCTGCGCTCGGCCGAGGTGCTGGAAAAGACCAGCGGCGTGCGGCCGGTCGGGTTGCGCACGCCGTCCTGGGACTTCAGCTGGAATACACTGGCGATCGAGCAGGAGATGGGACTGCTCTACGATTCATCGCTGATGTCGGACGAGGATTGCTACGAGCTGCTGCTCGACGGCGCGCCATGCAGCGTCGTCGAGCTGCCTGTCGAATGGGTACGCGACGACGCGGTCTATTTCATGATGAACCGCTTCTCGGCGCTGCGCCCCTACACGCCGCCCGCCGACGTGCTCGACATCTTCCGCCGCGAGTTCGAGTCCGCTTATGCCGATGGCGGCATCTTCCAGCTGACCATGCACCCGCACGTCATCAGTTACCGCTCGCGCATCTGGCTGCTCGAAGAGTTGATCCGGCTGGCACAGTCCCGTCCCGGCGTATGGTTCGCCACCCACGCCGAGGTGGCGCGCTGGGCCAAGGAGCATGCGGCGTAATCTTCCGTCGGGCGGGGGTGCCAGAGAGACGGCCGACTACCGCACGGTCAGCACCGGGTCAACCGGGCACGCGGGAGCGGTGCGGATCATTTTTTGACCCCGCGCCGCATCAGCTATGGCGCATCCTGCAAATCTAGTTCTCGGTCGCGCGCCACCCGACGACACTGAGCCGCCAAGGGCCCGACGTCGCGACCCGGTACCGCTCGGCGATCTTTCCGCTGATGGCCGGGCAAGCCCACATCGCCGAGACTTATATCGCGCCGCTCGACAAGGCGGGCGTTTTCCCGGCCGCCGCTGGCGCGGCGCCCACACCTCCCGCAAGCGGGAGAGGGGATGATGGCCAGGCGTCAACCGAGCGAAATCTCCATGCCGCGCTTGGTGGCGGGGCGGGCCATCAGCTCGTCGTACCAGCGCTTGACGTTGGGATAGTCGTTGAGATCGACCTGGTGCCGCTCGTGTCGCCAGGCCCAGCCGAGGATCGCGAAATCGGCGATCGAAACGGCGCTGCCCGCGGCATATTTCACCTCGCCCAGCCGCTTGTCGAAGACGCCGTAGAGCCGGTGCGTCTCCTTCGAGTAACGCTCCAGCCCGTAGCGCCGGTCGTTCTCGTCCTTGACCATCAGGAAATGATGCACCTGGCCCGGCATCGGCCCGAACCCGCCCATCTGCCACATCAGCCATTCGAGCACCGGCACCTGCGCGCGCAGATCGCCCTTGGGCCAGAACTTGCCGGTCTTCTCGCCGAGATAGAGGAGGATCGCGCCAGATTCAAAGACGCTGATCGGCTGCCCGCCGGGGCCGTCGGGGTCGACGATCGCCGGGATGCGGTTGTTGGGGCTGATCTTGAGGAAAGCCGGATTGAACTGCTCGCCCTTCGAGATATTGACCGGATGTACCGTATAGGGCAGCCCCATCTCTTCGAGCGCAACCGAGATCTTGCGCCCGTTGGGGGTGCCCCAGGCGTGTAGTTCGATGGCCATTTGCGGTGTTCTCCTATTCCAGCCTGGCCGGCAGCATTGCCGCCGGGCGCGTGGCTGTCCAGCCGGGATACAGCTGGACCGCGGCCGAATTGCGCTACTGTGCGCCGGTTTCGGGAGACCCGCACCAATGGCAACGGAACGGCGGCTGGAGGCGCGCCAAGTCGAGGCGATCTTTCGCGCCTTCGCCGAGGTTATGCGCGAGCTGCCGCCCGACACCGAGGCGGGATGGCTCGACGCCGCCGGCGATCTGCGCCTTGCACCCGATATCGGGCGCAAGCTGCGCACCGCCCGCAGCGTCCGCGACCTGCTGCGCCGGATGCGCGAGGAGCGCGATCCGGAGAGCGGCTGAGCTCCTGCGGCGGCCGGCCGGCGCGCTAGATGACGCCGTCCTCCTTCAGCCCGGCAACATCGCCGGCGCCAAGCCCGAGCCACGCGGCGAACACCTCCTCGGTGTGCTGACCGAGCAGCGGCGCCGGCTTGATCTCGGGCGGCTTGCCGTCAAAGCGCACCGGGAAGGTCGGCATCCGCAGATCGCCGCTCGGGTGGTGCTGCGTCTGGATGATGCCGCGGTCCTCAAAACTCTTTTCGGCGAGGATATCACCGGTGTCGAGCACCGCACCGGCCGGGATGCCGGCCTTGCCAAGGATCGCCATCGCCTCGTGCTTGGTGTGCTGACGGGTCCAGGCGGTCACCATCTGGTTGACCTCGTCGGCGCGCGCCAGCCGCTTGTCGCGGTCGAGGTAGTCCGGATCGGCGCCCAGTTCGGGGCGGCCCAAAATGCCGGCCAGCCGGCGCCAATGCTCCGGGTTGTTGTGGCTGTTGAAGACATAGGTCCAGTCGTTCGCGCCGCCCGGCTTGCACGGAAAGATGTCGTTGGGCGGCACCGGCGGGCCAAATCCGGCGCGCCCGCGCTCCTGCGGTTTGCCCGTGCGCGCGAAATTGGTGAAGGCGCCGCGGGTGTAGTTGAGCTGCGCATCCTGCATCGCCACCTGGAGCCGCCGGCCGGTGCCGGTAGTGACCCGTTGGAACAGCGCGGCAAGAATCGAGATCGCCATCAGCATGCCGGTGCCGGTATCGCCGAGTGTCGGCCCTGGCCGCACCGGGCGGCCGCCGACCTCGCCGGTGATCGCCATGTTGCCGCCGGCGGCCTGCGCGATCATGTCGAAGGCGAGGCTGTTCTCGTACGGGCTCCCGGTGCCGAAACCTTTGACCTGGGCGTAGATGAGGCGCGGGTTGAGGGCCGACAGCACGTCGTACCCGAGCCCCAGCTTCTCGATCGTGCCGGGCGTCATGTTCTCGATAAACACATCGGCCTTGGCCGCCATCTCCTTGACCAGCGCGACCCCGCGCGGCGCCTTCAGGTTGACCGTCACCGACTTCTTGTTGGCGTTGTAGATCATGAAGTAATAGGCGTCGGCGCCGGGCTTCGGACCGGTGCCGAGAATGCGGCCCGGTTCGCCGCCTTTCGGGTTTTCGACCTTGACCACCTCGGCGCCAAGCTGCGCGAGCACCTCGGTGCAGGTCGGCCCGGCCTCAAATTGCGACAGGTCGAGGACCCTTACGCCGGCGAGACAATTGGGTGCGAGCGCGGCTGCGGTCATGGCGTCACTCCGTGGCATCGTGATGTGCTAACGATAGCCGAGCCGAAGGAGGGAAGCCATGCGCCTTAGGCTCTACGAAAACTACCGCTTCGTGCTGTACGCGCCATTTTATGCAGCGCACGCCACCGGGGCCTACGAGGCCGAGGGGCTCGAGGTCGAGCTGCTGCCATCGCCCGGGCCGGGCAAGGCCGAGGCGGCGCTGGTCACCGGCGACGCGGATGCGATGTGGATGGGGCCGATCCGCATCATGAAGGCGCACGAGCGCGATCCGCAATCGCCGATCGTCGCGTTTGCCGAGGTGGTCAGCCGGGACCCGTTCTCGCTGGTCGGGGCCACGCCGAACCCGGAATTCGCGCTCCCCGACCTGCTCGGCAAGCGCTTCGCCAGCGTCAGCGAGGTGCCGACCCCGTGGCTCTGTCTCGAAGGCGATTTGCGCGCCGCCGGGATCGACCCGGCGCGGCTCGAACGCACGCTCGGGCGCACGATGCCGCAGAATGTCGCGGGCCTCGCCGGCGGCGAGCTCGATGTGGCGCAGTTGTTCGAGCCTTTTGTCGAGCTGGCCGTGCGCGACGGTCGGCATGTCTGGCAGCCGGCCAGCGCGCGCGGCCGCACCGCCTATACGGTCTTTGCCGCGACGCGCCAGCGCCTCGCCGCCGACCCTGAGCCTTACCGCCGCATGGTGCGCGCGATGCACAAGACGCAGCACTGGGTCGCGGCCCATTCGCCCGACGACTTGGCGGCGGCGATCGCCGGCTATTTCCCGGCCCTCGACCGCGGCGTGCTGACCGCGGCGCTCACCCGCTATAAGCGGCAGGGCGTATGGGCCGCCGATCCGGTGCCGTCGGAGGAAGGCTTCAATCGGCTGCAGCGCGCACTGTTGTCCGCCGGGTTCCTGTCGCGTGCGGTGCCGTTTGCCGACTGCACCGAGGATCGGTTGGCCGTGGCGGCAGTGGCCGAACGACAGCCATCCTGATCCGGCCGGCAAGCGAAGTCAGCGGAGTATCTGGACGGCTACTCGGCGTCGGGCTGTCTGGCCGGCGCGGCGTCGGCGAAGGCCGGGATCGTCATGACCGTGTCGTAGACCCGCATCACGCGCGGGTAGAGTGACAGATCGCCGCCGAACAGGCGCGCGGGGGTCACCTGCGTCACCAGCCCGATATCGGCGAGCGTCGGCGCGCCGCCGTGACAGAACCGGCCGCTCTGCTCATGCGCGGCGAGCAGCGCCTCCATCGCCTCCAGCCCGGCGCCGATCCAGCGCCGGATCCAGGCCATCAGCTGCTCCTGGCTCCACTGCATCTCGTCGAGCAGATAATGCCGGATGCGCGGCACGATCAGCGGGTGCGAATCGGCGATGTTGATCAGCGCGAAACCGCGGCACCAGGCGCGCGCCGCCGGCTCGCGCGGCAGCAGCGGGGGCTCGGGGTGCGTCTCATCGAGATATTCAAGGATCGCCAGCGATTGGAACAGCGTCGCGCCGCCGTCGACCAAGGTCGGCACCACCATCTGCGGGTTGAGCGCCTTGTATGCGGGATCGAACTGATCCCCCTTTTCAAGGTGCAGGTAGGTATCCTCGCGCGCGATTCCCTTGAGGTTCAGCGCGATGCGCACGCGAAACGCCGCCTGCGAGCGATAATAGGTGTAGAGCTTCATCTCCCTCTCCCAAAGACGGCTCTCCCAAAGACGGCCGCTGTTTGCCTCCCAAAGACGGCCGCTGTTTGCGACCGGCTGCGGCGCGGCCGCCAGCGTGCCTCTGGATCGCAACCGCAAGTTTACAAAGCCATCGAATGCCTGACGCGGCAAGCGTGTTAGACTTTCGCCGGTTGCTGGACCTCCTTGCGGCCAGCCGGTGAAGCGGGGGCAAATGTTGCGCTCCTTTCGACGGACTGCGCTTCCGGTCATCGCTCTGCTCGCCACCGCCGAGTACGGCGTGGCCGGCGGATTCGCGATCGA
>JAFAWI010000382.1 GCA_019241915.1 Alphaproteobacteria bacterium | reverse complement strand
CGCCAGACACAGCCCGGGCAGCGAGATCATCGTGTCGCGGCCCCAGTCGCCAAACCACGGATAGCCGGCGATCACCGACCGCCCGTCCGGCACCTGCGGGATCGGCCGGGCGATGCGGTAGATGTCGGCCGCCAGCACGAGCCGCATCACCCAGCCGGGCGCCTCGGCGTAGACCGGATCGGCGGCGGCGGCCCGGTCGAGCACCGCGCGGTCGTGTGCGCGCCGGCGTTCGAGCGCCGCGGCGAGGTCGGCCGACACCTCCGGCGCCAGGCTGGCGGCATAGCCGGCCCATTGGCCCTCGGTCAGCCGGATGAACCCGTCGCCGACATGGCGGTGCGCGTCGCGGTCGCCGAGCCCGCGCTCGCGCTCGATCGGCAGGTCGAAATTCTCGTACCAGTCGCCGCGCGGCTCGATATGGCCGCCGGTGCCGGCGATGCGCAGCGTAAAGCGCCCCGGCACGCTGACCCGGAGGCTGGTCCCCGCCGCGGCGATTTCGGGCGTAAAGCCGGCCGGCCAGGTGTCGCCGTGGTGGTCGCGTCCATTGGCGAGAAACGCGACGCCGAGCCACGCTTCGGCCGCGCCGTCGAGCTTCCAGGCGGCATAGACGGTGTCCGCACCGGGCTCGAGCCAGATGCGGTGCTCGACCGTCGCCTCGCCGCAGCGGAAACGCCAGGTCGGGATCGTTCCGTCGAGCCGAAATTCGCTGATCGCCCGGTAGCCGTCGGGCGCCACCGCGCCTTCGCCCCAGCGGTTGGTGAACAGCGGGTACGATTTGCCGCCGGCCGTCAGCGTCGCGTCGGCTTTGGTCAATACCAGCACGCGGCCGAGCGGCGGATCGACCGGCGCGATCAGCAGGCCGTGGTAGCGCCGCGTCAGGCTCAGCGCGACGGTCCCCGCGGCATAGGCGCCGCGCCCGTTGCCGATCCACCACTCGCGCCGTTCCGCGGCCGCGAGCTCCGCCAAAATCTCCGGGCCAAACGCGACCGGCGCGAGCCGCTCCAGCGGATCGGCCATCTATTTGGCGACCGCCATCGCCTCGGGCTGCATCGACGGGATATAGGCCGGCAGCGTGTACGTCCCTTCGTGCGCCTGCAGCAGCAACGCCACAAGCGCCGTCCAGCCGGTCTGGTGCGCCGCGCCGCAGCCGCGGCCGGTATCGCCGTGGAAATACTCATAGAACAGCGGGTTGTCCTGGAAGTCGGGGCGGTCGGGCGGCGGCGGCGGGCCGAGCACCGGGCGCCTCCCGGTGCCGTCGCGCAGAAACAGCGAGCAGAGCCGCCGCGCCAGCTTGTTCGCCACCTCGGCCAGGCTGAGGAAATTGCCCGAATGCACCGGGTACTCGACGCGGAAGTCCTCGCCGTAATAGCTGTTGAAGCGGTACAGCGATTCGATCAGCAGGAAGTTGACCGGCATCCAGATCGGGCCGCGCCAGTTCGAGTTGCCGCCGAACACGCCCGAGGTCGATTCGCCCGGAACGTAGCCGATCCCGAACCGGCTGCCTTCGTGCTCCAGCGCATAGGGGTGCTGTTCGTGATATTTCGAGATCGAGCGGATGCCGTATTCGGACAGGAACTCGGTCTCGTCGAGCATCCGCCGCAGCAGGCACTTCATGCGGTGGCCGCGCAGCAGCGACAGCAGGTGCCGCTCCTCGGCGCTTTCGTCGAGCCAGCGCGACACCAGCCGCGCCAGCTCCGGCCGGTGGTCGAGAAACCAGTGGAGCCGTTTGGAGAACTCGGGCAGGCCCGAGATCAGCTCGCCGTCGAGCACCTCGACCGCGAACAGCGGGATCAGCCCGACCATCGAGCGCACCCGCATCGGCGACGGCGGCCGCCCGGGCAATTCCAGAACGTCGTAATAGAATTCGTCGGTCTCGTCCCACAGCCCGACATCGCCGCCGCCGATATTGGTCATCGCCTCGGCGATCAGCAGGAAATGCTCGAAGAACTTGGTGGCGATCGCCTCGTAGACGTGGTCGCGGGTCGCCAGTTCGAGCGCGATGCGCATCAGGTTGAGCGTGTACATCGCCATCCACGCGGTGCCGTCCGACTGGTTGATGTGGCCGCCGGTCGGCAGCGGCGCGCTGCGGTCGAAGATGCCGATATTGTCGAGGCCGAGAAACCCGCCCTGGAAGATGTTGCGCCCGTCGGCGTCCTTGCGGTTCACCCACCAGGTGAAGTTCAGCATCAGCTTGTGGAACACGCGTTCGAGGAAGGCGCGGTCGCCGTGCCCACCATGTGCGCGCCGGTCGATCTCGTAGACCCGCCACGCCGCCCAGGCGTGGACCGGCGGGTTGACGTCGTCAAACGCCCATTCGTACGCCGGCAGCTGCCCGTTCGGGTGCATGTACCATTCGCGCGTCAGCAGGACGAGCTGGTCCTTGGCGAACTCCGGGTCGATCAGCGCGATCGTGACGCAGTGAAAGGCCAGATCCCACGCCGCGTACCACGGGTATTCCCACTTGTCCGGCATCAGCAGCACGTCGGAATTGTAGAGATGGCCCCAATCCCAGTTGCGCCCGTGCAGGCGGTTCCGCGGCGGCG
>JAFAWI010000339.1 GCA_019241915.1 Alphaproteobacteria bacterium | reverse complement strand
GCGGCTACAATTTTGCGGTCAAGACCGAGCGCGCCATGGTCGCTGTGCGCGAGGCGACCATCGTCGTGCGCCACGACAAACGCATGGGCGTCACCACGATCGAGGTCAGCGATGGCGTGGCGGTCGTCAAGCCGGCCAATACGCTGCTCGCCGCGATCAACCTGCGGGCGGGCCAGCAGGCCGTCATCGATGCAGAAAATATGGACGCCCCGCCTGCGGCGGATGTGGCCGATGTCGCGGCGACCGACTTGCCGTCCGACACCGCGGTCGATACCCGCACCGAGATAGCGTCAATCACCGGTGCGGCTGGAGCCGATGCCACAGCGGGGGCTGCCACCCCCGCGGCGACGGATGCGGCAGCGGAAACGACGGCGTTGGCGGCACCTGCGACAGCAGCCGACCTCAACGGGAGCTGGCTTACCAATGACGGCAGTGTCGTGCAGCTCACGCAGAGCGGCAACCAGGTGAGCTGGAACTATCGCGGCCCGGCCGGTCATGAAACCCGCGTGGGCACCGTCTCGGCCACCTTCGACGGCAAGTTTCTGGTGGGCACGTTCCTCTATACGGAGGGCAGCGAGACCGGCAACGGGACGCTCACGCTAACCGCCGACGGCAGCAACCGCCTGGTCGGCGGCTGGATCGCGACATCGCCCCCGGGCGCGATGGGGCAGGAGATCCTGACGCGGCAGTAGCTCTGCCCGCTTCAGCCAGCGGCCGCAGCGGCAGCGGGGCGCACCCGCAACGCGAACAGAGAGGCGCAGGCCGCAAGGCAGATGCCCGCGGAGACGGCGATCGCGGCGGTGCCGATCCGGTCGATCAGCAACCCGAACAGCAGCGGCGCCGCGGATTCGGCGATCCGCGTCGGCACCGCCAGAACGCCGGTTCGCTTGCCATAGCCCATTGGCCCAAACAGCGCGAGCGGCAGCGTGCCGCCGGCGATCGTCAGCATGCCGTTACCGGCGCCATGCAGGATCGCGAAGGCGCTGACCCCGGGCGGACCGAGCGCCGCCAGGCAGGCCGACCCGACCGGGTTGAGCAGGGTCGCGATGCGCGCCGGGATCAGTGGGTGCACGGTGCGCAGTAGCCCGAATTCGAACAGTCGGGCGCCGACCTGCGCCGGGCCGACCAACGCGCCTGCGGCAATCGCGGCGACCGCAGACGCCCCCGCGCCTTCGAGCAGGCGCGGCAGGTGTGCCGCGAAGGCACCGCTGACGAAACGCGTCGCGGCAAAGAAGAACGCCAGCACCAGCATCGCTCCGCGCGGCGCCGCGGTGTCGGTCGCCGCCTCCGCCGCCTGCCGCAGCGGCGGCACGGCGTGCGCGGGCGGGATCAGCAGCCAGTTGAGCGGCGCGCACAGCAGGAGGTTGAGCGCCGCCCAAAAGAAGCAGGCTTCGCGCCAGCCGTAATGGTGCAGCATGAACGCGCTGAGCGGCCAGCCGATGGTGCTGGCGAAGCCGGCGAACAGCGTGATCCCGGTGATGGGGCCGCGGGCGCCGAGCCCGTAAAGCCGGGTCATTGTGGCAAACGCCGGGCTGTAGAGACCCATCGCGGTGCCGATCCCGAGGACCAGCCAAGACCCGACAAGCGTTCCGACACCTTGGGCCAGGCCCAGCATCGTCAGCCCGGCTGCCAGCACGAGGTTCGACAACGCGAGCACAGGCCGTCCGCCGTGGCGGTCGATGACCCGCCCCACCGCCGGCGCGAGACAGCTCGACAGCAGCAATGCTACGGAAAACACACCGAAAACGACGCTCGGCGCGACATCCAGTGTTGCGGCGATCGGCGCGCCGAGAATCGCCGGCAGATAGTAGCTCGACGCCCAGGCCAGCGTCTGCGTTGTGCCGAGCGCGGTCACGACGATGCTTTTGCGGTGGATCGCGCTCACGCCGCCAAGATTTCCCACACCACGCCGTCCTTTGCCTCGCGATCTTCGAGCTCGCGGCTCGTCGGCACCACGAAGCGCGCGCGTTCGACCATGCCCTCGCGCGGCAGATAGGCCCGCCCCGGGTCGCCGAGCAAGGCCAGCCGGCCGCGCGCTGCGGTGCGCCGCAGCCGCGCGACCATGCGCGACGCCATCGGCTCCTCATAGCAGACGTCGCCGGCCAGCACGACTTCCCAGCCGGCGGCGCCGCGGTCGAGCAAGTCGCGGGTCTCGATCGCCACGCTCACGCCGTTGAGCCGCGCATTGAGCGCAATCGCCGCGGCCGCGAACGGATCGATGTCCGACGCGGTGACGCGGCGGGCGCCGGCGCGCGCCGCGGCGATCGCGACCAGGCCGGAGCCCGAGGCGAGGTCAAGCACATCGCGTCCTGCAACGGCGTCCGGATGGTCAAGGATATAGCGGGCCAACGCCTGGCCACCGGCCCAGGCGAAGGCCCAGAACGGCGGCGGCGTCCCGAACCGGGCGAGGCTCGCTTCGGTCGCCTGCCAAATCGGTGTGACCTCGGTCGCGAGATGCAACCGCAGTTCCGGTACCAGCGGCGGTGCACCCACTGCGGTATTGGCGCGCACAAAAGCGGCGGGGTCTCCGGTGGGCGCTTTATCCAAAACCGCCGGCACCAGCCGGTCTACGGCCAAACGTGCCCGCCGACGATGCCGGCGAGCACGAGCCAGCCCACGATGCGGTTCGTGCGGAACTTGGCGAGGCAGTCGGAAGGGTTGGCGGTATCGACGGTGGCTGCCTGCCAGCCGAGCTGCGCTGCCGCCAGAGACAAAACAAAGAGAAACGACCCGCCGAGGCCTACCGCGATGCCGCCTGCAGCCCACAGCCCGACAGCCGCTGCATAGGTCGCACAGAGGAACGGACGGGTGTTGTCGGCGAGCGCCAGCGCCGACGATTTGACGCCGATCCGCACGTCATCTTCCTTGTCCTGGTGCGCGTAGACCGTGTCGTAGCCGAGGGTCCAGCAGATGCCGCCCAGATAGAGCAGCGCCGGTGGCCAGGCGAGGCGGCCGGTCACCGCGGTCCAGCCGATCAGCGCGCCCCAGTTGAAGTTGAGGCCAAGGAACAGCTGAGGCCAATAAGTGATGCGCTTCATGTACGGGTAAGTGCCAATCAGCGCCAGCACCGCCATCCCGAGAACGATGCTGGCGCGGTTGAGGCTCACCAGGATAGCCGCGCCGACCGCCAGTTGTGCCGCCATGAACAGCAGCGCCTGGCGCACCGTCACCCGGCCGCTGGGAATGGGACGCAGGCGGGTCCGCGCGACGCGCCCGTCGTAATCGCGGTCGGCGATGTCGTTGAGGGTGCAGCCGGCGCCGCGCATTGCGACCGCGCCGAGCCCGAACAGCAGCATCAGCCAGAGATCGGGC
>JAFAWI010000189.1 GCA_019241915.1 Alphaproteobacteria bacterium | reverse complement strand
GGGCCGCATCATCAGCGTGCTCAACATCGGCGCCAAGGCGCCGGGCGCCGACAGCGCACCGACCTCGGTCAGCCGCGCGGCGCAGATGGCGCTGACCAAGGCGATGTCGCAGGAGGGCGCGCCGCACAACGTGCTGGTCAACTCGCTACATGTCGGGGTCATCGTCTCGGATCAGATCAAGCGGCGGTTCGACCGCGAGCGGCCGAATGTCAGCTTCGAGCAGTATGTCGCCGAGGCCGGCAAGAGCGTGCCGCTCGGCCGCATGGGCAAGGCCGAGGAATTCGCCGCGGTGGCGACGTTTCTCGCGTCGGAACAGGCCGGCTACGTGACCGGCTGCGCGATCAACGTCGACGGCGGCCGCTCGCCGGTGGTGTAGACGCGAATCTTTGAAGACCCTCTCCCGCATTTGCAGGAGAGGGGTTGCCATTGTGACCGAGGCGAACGATGCGCTGGCTGCCGCTTGCCCTGTTCGCATTGACGTTTTGCCTGGCCGGATACGCGCACGCTGCCGGCCTCCGGCTTATCGATATCCCTGCCGAGGATGACCAGCCGCCGCTGCACGGTGCGATGTGGTCGCCTTGCACTCAGCTGGCAGGCGAAATCGATCTCGGCAATTTGACGGTGCCTGGTGTCAAGGATTGCCCGATCAGCGGCGATAAGCTGCCGTTGGTCGTGATTTCGCACGGCAGTGGCGGATCGTTTGCCGGGCATCACGATACCGCAGAAACGCTCGCCGATGCCGGATTTGTCGTCGCCGCGATCAACCATCCCGGCAACACCGCGACCGATATGAGCCGTAACCTGGATCTATCGGAGATTGTCGAGCGCCCGGTCGACGTCAAACGGCTGATCGATTTTATGCTCAGCGCTTCGCCCGCTGCCGGCAAGATCGGTCCGGCCCGGATCGGCCTGTTCGGCTTTTCGCGCGGCGGCTATACCGGGCTGGCGTTGATTGGTGCCGACGCCGATTGGAGCAACGCCATCCGCCGCTGTGAAGGAGCGACGATCCATATCTGCGATCAGGTTCGGAACCACGAATATCCGCCCCATTTGGCCCATGACCCGCGGATCAAGGCGGCGGTTATCGCCAATCCGCTTGCTGTCTACTTCACCGCGGCGAGTTTTGCGTCGGTCAAGGTGCCGGTGCAGCTATGGAACACCGAGCGCGGCGGTGATGGCGTCGAACCGCATGATGTTGTTGCGGTCGACAAAAGCCTGCCCGTGCCGCACGAGTATCACTTTGTGGCCAATGCCGGACATTTTGTGTTTCTCACGCCGTGCCCGGCGAATGTGGCGGCGCGACGTCCGGAGCTGTGCACGGACCCGCCCGGCTTTGACCGGGTCGCCTTCCACAAGCAGCTCGACGCGGATGTGCTGGCTTTCTTTCGCGCGAACCTCGTCGCACCCTGAAGCCGCCGCGCCTATTCGGCCGGGTGGCTTTCCAGCCACTCGCGCAGCGCGTCGTCAACCCTTGTCTGCCAGCCGCGTCCGGTGGCGCGAAAGCGGTCGAGGACATCACGCGACAGCCGGATTGTGGTGCGTTCCTTCGTCGGCATCTTCTGCGGTCCGCGTGGCTTTATCCCGAGCTTTGCGGCGAGAGAGGGAGAGAGACCCTCGGCCATTGGACGAAAATACTTGAAATCTTCAGCAGTCAGCTCACGAACCTCGCCCTCTTCATTCGTCAGCGGCTTTCGCGCTTTCATATCGCCTGATCTCTCGTCTGTTGGCCCTTCGAAAGCTGATGATACGCAGTCCATTCTCGGTTTCGACAAAGCACAGGACGTGCAACCTCGGCCCGAGATAACCGATCGCGACGTGCCGGTCCGGGTCTCACCGTAGTCGAGCCGAGTATCGATCGAACGCAGCGCCGTTGGAAAATCGAACTCAGCGGCGCGTTCGAACGACAGCCCGCGCTCTCGGATGTTTCGTTCGTTTTTTGCTCGGTCAAAGGTGATTTCCAGGGTTTATTGTATGTACGATTTGCTTCAGTTCAAGGCTGGCTCAATCAAGCTTGAGGTACTTCGCTTCCAGCGCGCGCCAGGCGGCGGTGCCGACGGCTTCCTCGCGTTCTTGGAAGGTGCAGAGGTCGGATTCGACGCGAGTGGTGTGGCCGTCCGCTTTGAGGCACGCGAGCGCGCGCTGGGCGGCGCGGATCGCGGCGCGGTGGTGTAAGCCGGCGCCGTTATTCTGCGGAGTGGCTGTCGAGCCACTCCCGCAGAATAGTGTCGATGCGCGCCTGCCAGCCGCGGCCGCCAGCGCGAAAGCGCTGCAATACATCGTGCGACAGCCGGATCGTGGTGCGCTCCTTGACCGGCGCCCTTTGCGATATGCGCGGCCGCGCGCGGATCATCTCGACCAGTTCCGGGGAAAGCACTTCCTCGATGGGCCGGAAGAGCTTGAAATCCTCTGCGGTGAGTTCGCGAACCTCGCCGTCGTCATCGATCAAGGGCTTTCGCTTGCGCATACTTCCTCGCTTCTCTTCGATTCGCCCTGCGGAAGCTGATAACCCGAATACCGCCGACGATCTCTGTAAAACATAGAGCGTGCAGCCGTTCGTCGAGATAGCCGAGCGCCACTAGCCGTCGTTCCCCATAATCCCGGCGCGCGTCTTCAAACCGTGCAGCCGTTTCGAAATTGAACTCCATAACACGTTCGAACGACAGCCCGCGCTCGCGGATGTTGCGATCATTCTTCGCCGGATCGAAACTGATCTCCATGGGTAATTGTGTGTACGGTTTGCCCCGATTCAAGGGCGGGTCAAATACCCTGCAAGTACTTCGCTTCCAGCGCGCGCCAGGCGGCGGTGCCGACGGCTTCCTCGCGTTCCTGGAAGGTGCAGAGGTCGGGTTCGACGCGGGTGGTGTGGCCGTCCGCTTTGAGGCAGGCGAGCACGCGCTGGGCGGCGCGGATCGCGGCGCGGTGCGTCTGCGACGGGTAGATGCCGAGCCGGAAGCCCATCTCGTCGAGCTCGGCGGCCGACTGCATCGGCGTCTTGCCGCCCTCGAAGACATTGACGAGGTTGGGGCCGTTGACGCTGCGGCCGACGACGCGCAGCTCCTCGACGGTCTGCGGCGCCTCGACAAAGCCGACATCGGCGCCGGCTTCGAGACAGGCGTTGACCCGGTCGATCGCGGCCTGCAGGCCCTCGACCGCGCGCGCGTCGGAGCGGGCGACGATCACCATGTCGGGGTCGCGCCGCGTGTCGACCGCGGCCTTGATCTTGCCGACCATCTCGGCGACCGGGATCACCTCTTTGCCCTCGTAGTGGCCGCATTTCTTGGGCGCGACCTGGTCTTCGATGTGAAAACCGGCGACCCCGGTCTTCTCGTATTCGCGCACGGTGCGGATGACGTTGATCGCGTTGCCGTAGCCGGTGTCGGCGTCGGCGATCACCGGGATGCCGACCGCCTCGACCGCCAGGCCGATGAAGTGCGCGTTCTCGGCGACGGTCAGCAGCCCGAGATCGGGATAGCCGCTGGCGCGCGAAAAGCCGCCGCCGGTCAGGTAGACCGCGTCGAAGCCGGCCTGCTCGACGAGCCGCGCGGTCAGCGGGTCGTAGGCGCCCGGGACGATCGTATAGCCGCTTCGGGCGATGATCTGACGCAGCTGTTGGCGTGGGGTCATGTCGCGGTGTCCTCCTTTACTGGCCCGCAGGGGACGCGGCGCGGGGCGGCGGTGTCAACCGGCTGTTAACCACGCCGCCGCTAGCATGGGGGATCACCCTCGTGTGCGGGATCACTCGAATGAGACGCCTGCTTCCTCCGCTGTTCGGCGCGCTGATGCTGCTTCCCGCGCTTGCCCTCGCCGACGACCCGCAGGGGCAAGGCTGCGGCCTGGTGTCGGGCGCGTTGGTCTCGCAGGGCCAAGGGCAGGTGATGATCAACTGCGTCGGCGTCACCGAGGAATTCGGCGCGCAGCTCGCCGGCATCCTGACCTATGTGCTGCAGAAGCACCTCGACCCGGAAATCGTCATCACCAAGCTCGACGAGGTCGAGGGCGTGCCGGAAGGCGACAAACCGCGCACACTGAGCGTGCAGCAGGGACAGACGATCGTGCAGAGCCTGGTCGGCACCAAAGGCCAGATCGCGATGGCGGCCGACCCCGGCGGCAAGGATGCCGGCGATTACGCGCTGGCGATCGCCACCAAGCTCGGCATGGCGGGCTGGCAGATCCAGGGCGGCCAGATCCGCCGCGCAGTGCTGCCGGGCCTCGAGGACATCCACGGGCTCGTGCTTGTCGTCAACAATGACAAGGCGCCACCCGAGCCGGCGGTGCAGCTCAAAAAGGCGATGGCGGCGGCGAAAATCTTTCTGCCGATGATCGGCAACCCCGGCGTCTCGGAGGGCGACGCGCTGCTGTGGGTCGGCAAACGCGCTTCGCTCAACGCCGCCACCCAATAAGGCGGTTGCTCAGCCGACCGCCGGGAGCGCCTTGCCGCCGGCGACAGCCGAGTGCGCGGCGATCAGGACAAAGGCGATCACGCAGGGTTCGGTGCCGCGGTTGATCCAGTTGTGGATCGTACCGCGCTGGACGACCACGTCGCCGGCCTTCAAGTGCACTTCCTCGCCGTCGAGATCCATATCGATCTCGCCCGATACGATGACGGCGTAGTCGATCGAGTCGGTGCGGTGGTTGCGCTCGGCATTGCCGGGCGCGAATTCGATGATGCGGAAGACGGTGCCGTTGTCATGCGTCGTGCCGGTCGGCCGCAGCGCCCCGTCGTCGGCGCCGTCGTTGTCGACCGGAAAGCCTTCGGTTGTCCAGGCGACGCAAGCCGAAACCCCCGCGCGCGGCGACACGACGTTGCGGCAAACCTCGTCGATCGTGACGACGGCCTTTCCGGCCGGGTCGTGCCCCGTCACCACGCGGCGCAATTGCAAGGCCATGTCCGGTCCTCCGTAAAGCTGTCCCGTTCGCTCACTGTGCCTTCGCTCACTGTGCCTTTGGGGCGGGGGTGGCCGGGGCCGGCGCGGCGGCAGGCGACACGACCGACGCTGGCGCCGCCTTTGCGGCGACGGCGCGCACCGTATCGACCGCGGCGAGCTCGGCAGCGACGAGGTTCGCGGGCACCGCGATCGGGAACGACTTGCCGCCATCGGCGGTGAACACCACCGAAAAGCCCTCGCGATGCGCCCGCAAGTAATCTTCCGGCAGCGCGGCGCCGAATTCGTCGGCATAGGAACAGCCGCTTTCGCAGCTGATCTCGTTGCGGCTGATCGCAACAAAGCGCAACGGCTTGTTGTCGCGGTCGTGGACGCCGTTCCACTTGATCGGTGCGCCGAAATAGCTGTCGGCGACATAAAGCTGGTGCGCGGTCTCGCCGGTCTTGTTGTCGAGCCAGCTGCGCAGCAGGAAGTAGTTGGTGTCCTCGACCCCGAGAAACGGCTGGGTGTGCTGCAGGCGCTGGCCGGTAAACGCGATAAAGCGACCGCCCTGCTGCTTGGTCAGCTCGACCCCGGTCGCCTCAGGTGCGGCCGCCGGCAGCTTCTCCTCCGATTGCAGGATACCGCTGCCGGCAAGCGCGAGCGCGACCGCTGCGCCCGCGGCGAATTTGAGGATCATCTGCGTTATCCCAGGATCGTGTCG
>JAFAWI010000176.1 GCA_019241915.1 Alphaproteobacteria bacterium | reverse complement strand
ACAACCTCTACCGGGCCGCCGGCGCCACCGCGATCTTCAACGACAACCCGTTCGAGCGGCCGTGGCGCGACGTTCATACCGTGGCGCAGCAAATCCAAGGCCGCCAGCAGCACTTCGAGACGGTCGGCGCCTATATGATGGGGCTGGAGCCGGATACCAGCTGGCTGTGAACGGCCACGCCGGCGAGGGGATCGGCGACACCGCCATCCGCGACGGGCGCCGACGCGGACCGGCGCCGGCGGCCGCTCGGTCAGCGAATCGATCACGCGAAATCGGCCACCGCGCCGGCGCGAGATCGTGCCGCGGGGCTCAGTCGACGCTCGATGGGCAATGCCGACGATTGTCGGCGGGCATAACGGCGCGCCGCCGCGGGCGCAAAATTCACCGCGAATACAAAGCCTTGCCGGCGTCCCTGCCGGACCGGGGGCCCGGCGCGCAGGACATGGCCGGCGCAGCGCCGGGCCGGAGCCGCTGCGCGATTGTTGCGCCACCGGCGCGTGCTAGACTCGAACTTTCTCACCGGCGAACCGGTGCGGCATCGGGTGTTGGGGTAACGAGGCGCGGCATCGGCAAGCGAGATGGCACGCAAGATCAGCAGCGGCAACAGCCGCCAGGAAACCCGGCCGCCGGCGGTGCTTCAGGTCATTCCCAGCCTTGTCTCGGGCGGCGTCGAGCGCGGTACGATCGAGGTCGCTGCGGCGCTCGCCGCCGCCGGCTGGACCGCTTATGTGGCGTCGGCCGGCGGCCCGATGGAACGCGAGCTGGTGCGGGCCGGTGTCGAGCACATCAAGCTGCCGCTCGCATCGAAGAATCCGCTCGTCATGCGGCGCAACACGCGCGCGCTGATCGACATCATCCGCCGCTGCCGCATCGATATCGTCCATGCGCGCAGCCGGGCACCCGCGTGGAGCGCCTGGAAAGCGGCAAAAAAGACCCGCCGCCGCTTTGTCACGACCTTCCACAACGCCTATGACGAGAGCGGCCCGTTCAAGCACTGGTACAATTCGGTGATGGGCCGCGGCGAGCGCGTCATCGCGATCTCCGATTTCGTTGCGACCTATGCCGCGAGCCGCTACGGCGTCGGGCCCGACCGATTGCGCACGATCCCGCGCGGTGTCGATCTCAACCTGTTCGACCCGAACGGCGTCAAGGGCGACCGCGTCGCCGACCTCGCCGCGCAGTGGCGGGTGCCCGACGGCGCTCCGGTCGTCATGCTGCCGGGCCGGCTGACCCGCTGGAAAGGCGGACTCGAGCTGATCGACGCGATCGCCAAGCTCGGGCGCGACGACGTCTGCTGCCTGCTGGTCGGCGCCGAACAGCGCCACGGCTTCCGCAAACAGCTCGAAGCGGCGATCGAGAAGCACGGGCTCGGCTGCCGGTTCCGCATCGTCGAGGATTGCCGCGACATGCCGGCAGCCTATGTGCTCGCCGACGTCGTCGTCTCGGCGTCGACCGACCCGGAGGGATTTGGCCGCACCATCATCGAGGCGCAGGCGATGGGCCGGCCGGTGATCGCGACCGACCACGGCGGCGCGCGCGAAACCGTCGTCGCGGGCAGCACCGGGTGGCTGGTGCCGCCGAGCGACAGCGGCGCGCTGGCCGCGGCGATCGGCGAGGCGCTGAAGCTCGATCCCGCGGAGCGCATCGCGGTCGGCCGCCGCGCGCGCGCGCATATCGCCGCCGGTTTTACCCGCGAGGCGATGTGCGCGCGCACCATCGACATTTACGAAGAGCTGCTGTTCCCCGAGGCGCAGCCGCTGCGCAGTACCGCCGAGCCGCTTGCCATTCCGGCGTGATCGAGGTTCTGCTGTCCTGAACGCGGTCAACGGCCCGCGCAACATCCTCGTCATCAAGCTCGGTGCGCTCGGTGACATTGTGCAGGCGATGGGAGCCGCAAAGGCGATCCGCGACTTTCACGGCGGTGCGCGGATCGTGCTGCTGACGACCGCGCCGTACGCTGATTTCCTGCGGCGCGCGCCGTATTTCGATGATGTGTGGGTCGACGAGCGGCCCGGCTGGGGCAATCCGCTGGGGCTCGTCAAGCTCGCCCGGCGGCTGCGCGGCGGGCGCTTCGAGCGGATCTACGACCTGTCGACCCGCACCCGCACCGCGCTCTATTTCTGGCTGACGCGCCGCCTCGGCGGGCCCGAATGGTCGGGCATCGTGCGTGGCGCCTCGCACCGCCAGCCCGACACGCCCGAACGGCGCCGGATGCATACGCTCGACCGCGAGGCCGACCAGCTGCGCCGGGCCGGCATCCCCGACCCCGTGCCGCCACCCGACCTCACCTGGGCAAGCGCCGATGTCGCACGCTTTGCGCTGCCGGCGGATTACGTGCTGATGATCCCAGGCGGCGCGCCGCACCGGCCCGAAAAGCGCTGGCCGCTCGATAACTTCA
>JAFAWI010000147.1 GCA_019241915.1 Alphaproteobacteria bacterium | reverse complement strand
CTACCCGGGTGACCTTGGCAAGGTAGATATTGCCTTTGACCTGTTTTTTGGTCGACGACTCGAAGTCGAATTCTTCAAGCCGGGTACCGTTGAGCACCACCACCCGCGTCTCTTCGGGATGGGCGGCGTCGATAAGCATGCGTTTTCCCATTCGGGCGAACTCCGGGACGCGCGGCAGGACCCGCGGCAAAGGCGAGCGGAGGCGCGGTCCACGCTTGAGGGAGGCCGTGGGAATTCATCGGGCGTCGCGAAAGTAAGACATCGGCGTCGCGGTCTAAATCTGAACCCGGCCTCGGTTTTGCCAATTCGCAGGCCCGGTGTCGCGGCATCGGCCGGCGAGGCGGGCGAGCGAGCCAACGCCGCCGGGCGCATCCCGATCGGCGAAATTCATACACGCCAATGTACGCGGCAGACCGTCGCTCTACAACGGTTTCCTCCGACCGGCCGCTGGCGTCGCCCGCCCGGGGTACCCCGTTGAGCGTCCGCAGTCGAGTGAGCGCGGGATCGCTCGACCGGCTCGGTCCGCGAGGCCAGATTGGCCTTGGAATGCGGGAGGCGTTGGCGCATAAGGGCCGCCGCTGCTCGGCGGCATGCCGGCTTTAGGCGGGGAGGGCTCGCGATCAGGCCGCCGCAGGGGATGGAGCACGCGCCGCTTGGGCACCTTGGTCAGACTGGTCCGCTTCCTGTTCGTCTGCGCCGTGTTGCTGGCGCTGATCGGCGGTGCGTTTGGCGGGTTGACGATCTGGTACTTCGGCCGCGACTTGCCCGACTATCAGCAGCTTGCCAACTACCAGCCGCCGATCACGACGCGCGTGCTTGCCGGCGACGGCCGGCTGCTCGCCGAATTCGCCAGCGAAAGGCGCGTCTTCGTGCCGATCGGCGCGATCCCAAAGCGGGTCATCGCCGCGTTCCTTGCCGCTGAGGACAAGAATTTCTACTCGCACCACGGCGTCGATCCGATCTCGATCCTGCGCGCCGCGGTCACCGATATCGGCCGCTGGCGCAGCAGCCGCCGTCCGGTCGGGGCGTCGACGATCACGCAGCAGGTGGCCAAGAACATGCTGCTGACCAACGAGCTGTCGATCGAGCGCAAGATCAAGGAAGCGCTGCTCGCCACGCGAATCGACGACGCGCTGCCCAAGGATCGGATTCTTGAACTCTACTTGAACGAGATCTATCTCGGCGCCGGCTCCTACGGCGTCGCCTCGGCGGCGCTGACCTATTTCGACAAGCCGCTCGACGAACTGACCTTGGCCGAGGCCGCCTTTCTCGCCGGGCTGCCGAAGGCGCCCAACAATTACAACCCGGCCCGCTTCCCGCAGCAGGCGCGCGCGCGCCGCGATCTCGTTCTCGATCAGATGCAGGAGGCGGGATTTGCGACGGCGGCCGAGGTCGCCGACGCCAAAACCGGCCCGGTCGCGATGCGCCGCCGGGAGGATGCCGAGATCGTCAACGCCGCCTACTTCGCCGAAGAGGTTCGGCGCGAGCTGGTCGGCCGCTTTGGCGAAAAGACCGTCTACGAAGGCGGTCTCACCGTGCGCACCTCGCTCGACGGGCGGCTGCAAGCCGCGGCCGACAAGGCGTTGCGCACCGGGCTGATCGGCTTTGACCGCGCGCATAGCGGCTGGCGCGGCGCGGCCGCCCATATCGACCCGGCCGGCGACTGGGCCGCAGCGCTTGCAGCGCAGCCGATGCCGCCGGGAGCGGGCGCCGAAAACTGGCTGCTGGCGATGGTGACGCGGGTCGAGGCCGACGGTGCCGCGATCGGCTTCAAGGACGGCTCCGGCGGCCGCATCCCGTTCGCCCAGATGCGCTGGGCACAACGCCTGCACGACGACGGCACGCTCGGCGCCTACCCGCGCAACGCGGCCGACGTCGTCAAGCCGGGCGACATCGTGCTGGTCGAGCCGCTGCCGGCGGCGGCAACGCCGGCGGAACCACGAAACACCCAGCCGCCGGCCAAGGCCGCGACGGCAGCCGCACCGCCACCCCCTGCCAGGCCGCTGCCGCTCTACAATCTGTGCCAGGTCCCCGACGTCTCGGGTGCCCTGGTTACGATCGACCCGCACACCGGCCGCGTGCTGGCAATGAGCGGCGGGTTCAGCTTTGAGATCAGCCAGTTTAACCGCGCGACCCAGGCGCACCGCCAGCCCGGCTCGGCGATCAAGCCGTTTGTCTATCTGACCGCGCTCGAACGCGGTTTCACCCCCTCGACCTTGGTCGAGGACGGCCCGCTCTCGGTCGATCAGGGACCCGGAATGCCGCCGTGGACGCCGGGCAATTACGAGTCGGAAAGCTTTCGCGGCCCGACCCCGCTGCTCGTCGCGCTGGCCCACTCGCTCAACACCGTGGCGGCGCGCCTCGGCGTGATCCTCGGCATGGAGGCGATCGGCCAGAATATCGAGGCGTTTGGCATCATGGACCACATGCCGCGCGAATACTCGATGTCGCTCGGCGCCGGCGAGACCACCCCGCTCCGCCTCACCGCCGCCTATGCAATGCTGGTCGACGGCGGCAAGCGCCTGATCCCGACGGTGATCGACAGCGTCCAGGACCGCAACGGCGTCACCATCTACCGCGCCGATCAGCGCCCGTGCGAGAGCTGCCGCAACGTCGAGTGGGCCAACCAGGCGCCGCCCGTCATCCCCGACACGCGCGAGCAGATCGCCGACCCGCAATCGACTTACCAGCTGGTGCAGATGATGCAGGGCGTCGTCCAGCGCGGCACCGGCGCGCGCGTTGCCGCGGTCGGCAAGCCGATCGCCGGCAAGACCGGCACGACCAGCGACTGGCGCGATGCGTGGTTTGTCGGTTTCACGCCGAACCTCGCGGCCGGGGTCTATGTCGGCTACGACAACCACGACAGCCTCGGCCGCGGACAGCAGGCCGCGGTGGTTGCCGCGCCGATTTTCCGCGACTACATGATCGATGCGCTGAAGGACGCGCCGGCGACCGAGTTCCGCATCCCGCCGGGGCTGCAGATGGTGCGGGTCGATCCCAATTCGGGACTGCCCGGCGGCGAGGGCGGCATCTACATGGCGTACAAGCCCGGCACCGGCCCCGACCAGAACCGCGACCTCGGCCTGCAGGGGGTCGGGGGCAGCGGCGCCGAGGCCGCCGGCGGCGGCGAACTGTCCGGCGCCGGGCTGCTGGGCGGCGTCGGCATCGTGAGCGGCGTCGGGGCGCCCCGGCTGCCGTCGAGCGGCACCGGCGGCCTCTACTAAGCCAAGACCATAGGAAGGTGGATCATGCGCGCGGAAACCCAGGCGCTCGTCGACGACATCGAGAAATCGCTCTCTTTGTTGCGGAGGCATCTTTGACTGGGATGTCGCGACGCGCCGGCTCGCCGAGCTGAACGAGAAGGCCGAAGACCCCAATCTGTGGAACGACACCGCGGCGGCGCAGGCGCTGATGCGCGAGCGCACCCGGCTCGACCATCTGGTCGGCGGCTACAAACGCATCGAGCAGGACTATCGCGACGCCGTTGAGCTGATCGAACTCGGCGAGGCCGAGGGCGATGACGGCATCGTCAAGGAAGCCGAGGCGACGCTCGAAAAGCTGCGCGACGAGGCGGCCAAGCGCGAGCTCGAAAGCCTGCTTTCGGGCGAGGCCGACGGCAACGATTGCTACCTCGAAGTCCATGCCGGCAGCGGCGGCACCGAGGCGCAGGACTGGGCCGAGATGCTGCTGCGCATGTACGTCCGCTGGGCCGAGGCGCATGACTACAAAGTCGAATGGGTCGAAGAAAGCGCCGGCGAAGGCGCGGGCATCAAATCGGCGACGGTGCTGGTCAAAGGCGGCAACGCCTATGGCTGGCTCAAGACCGAAAGCGGCGTGCATCGGCTGGTGCGCATCTCGCCGTTCGATTCGGCGGCGCGGCGGCACACCAGCTTTGCCTCGGCCTGGGTCTACCCGGTGATCGACGACAAGATCGAGATCGCGATCGAGGACAAATACCTGCGCGTCGACACCTACCGCTCGTCGGGCGCTGGCGGCCAGCACGTCAACAAGACCGACAGCGCGGTGCGGCTCACCTACACGCTGCCGGGCGCCGAGCCGGTCGCCGTCGCCTGCCAGAGCGAGCGGTCGCAGCACCAGAACCGGGCGCAGGCGTTCGCGATGCTGCGCGCGCGGCTCTACGAGCTTGAGCTGCAAAAGCGCGAAGCGCAGACCGACGCGATGAACGCGTCAAAGACCGATATCGGCTGGGGCCACCAGATCCGCTCCTACGTGCTGCAGCCGTACCAGATGGTCAAGGACCTGCGCACCGGGGTCGAAATCGGCAACGCACCGGCGGTGCTGGATGGCGATATCGACCGCTTCCTGTCCGCCGCCCTCGCCGCGCGCATCGAAGGCGCCGACGCGCTCAAGACCGGGTAGCGCGCATCCCTTCGCTTCATCGTGCAGGGGTCCGCCTGACCGGCCGCAGTGCCACATCGTCGCGGCGAAGGCGGGACCCACCTTTCAACCGCTCGGCCGCGCCGAACCGGGATACCGGCATTCCCGCTGTGACGAAGAACAGGCTGTCAGGCCGCCTCGCGTCCACCTCTGGCGGCAGGTGCAGCCGCTACTGGTCCATGAACTTAAGGTGGACGCCGTAGCCGCTCACTTCGGCGAGGTAGCCGTCGATATTGCCGAACGGCGTCTCATAGACCATGCGCACCGGGACGACGCGGTTGTCCGGCAGCAGCCGGGCATACCAGAGCCGGCCGCGGTCATAGGTTCCTTCTTTTTTGTCCGGGTTGGCGACGACCATCTCGCGCACGACCTCGCAGACATGTGCGGGGCCGCTGAAGCTTTGGTGGCTGTCGGCCTTCAGCGTCTCGTCCTTGAGGTCTGAAAAGCGCAGCCGGTAGAGCTCGTTGCCGTCGAACACCGGGACCGTGAGCTGACAGCTGCCGCGCCGCGCGAGCTGCCGCTCGACCAGGAAGTACGCGGTCAACTGATCGACCGTCCCGCGCGACTTCACGCCTTCGAGATAGGCCGCCTCCTTGGACGCCGCCGGCGCGGTGTCGACGACGTCGCCGTCGCCGAGATAGTTGAGGCCGAACGTGCGGTCGGCGCCGTTGCGCGAAATCTCGGCGCGATAGGCCTCCGGCCGCGGCTTGTCGTCCGCCAGCTTGCCGTAAACCTCCGAATGGCTGCGCAGATCGACAAAGGCGCTGGCGAGGCCGCGCGTGTTGAGGTTGGTGGCGATCGCGTAGCCGCCCGGCCGCTCCTCGGCGCTGGTCTGGTCGGTCAGCACATGCAAACCGGCAAAGCCGAAAATCTCGAAGCGCGCGTCGAGCCGGTCGCCGGCGGCGGCCGGCGTCGCGGCCGCCGCGCCGACAAGGACTGAGACGGCCAGCGCAGCCGCCGCCGATCGAGATCGTTCACTACCCATCCGACACCGGGGGCTTTGCTTTGGGGGATCGCGACTATGCGCGATTCGCCGCCCGGCGAAAACCGGGAAACGTTAATCCGCCCGCGCCGCCGCGGTCTCGCCGCCCGGCACCAGCACATCGCGCAGCCGCCAGAACCAGGCGGCGACGGCCAGCGTCGCGATGCCGGTCAGCAGGAACAGCGCCGGCACGCTCATCCCGGCGGCGAGCAGCCCGATGACGGCAACCGCCGACAGCACCATCGCCGCGGCGTTGACGACATTGTTGGCGCCGATCGCGCGCGCCCGTCGGTGCTCGTCGCCGGCGGTCTGCAACAGCGCGTAAAGCGGCAGCACAAACACGCCACCGGCGACCGCGATCCCCAACAGGTCGGCGAGAATGCGCCAATGGCCGCCGGCCTTGAGGAAACCGGCCACCCCCAGCAACGCGCCGGGGTCGGCCAGCTCGCGGCTCGGACTCGCCAGCCACAGATCGATCGAAAACAGCGCCATGCCGAGCGCCCCCCACGGGGCGATGCGGGCGCTGATCTTGCCTTTAAGAATGCGGCTGCCGAGCAGCGAGCCGGCGCCGATCCCGACCGAAAAGACGGTCAAAAGCAGCGTTACCACCGTTTCTTCGGCGCGCAGGTAGTTGCGGACATAGGTCGGGAATTGCGACAGGTAGGTGGCGCCGACGAGCCAGAACCACGAAATGCCGAGGATCGAGCGAAAGCGCACCGCCTCGCGCCGCGAATCCGCGATCAGATGCGCCGTCGCCGCGACAAAGTTCGGCTCGACCCGCGCACCGGGCGCCGACGGCGCGGTCGTCGGGATCGCCCGGCTGGCGCCCCAGGCGCCCAGCGCGATCAGCACGATCAGCGCCGACACCGTATGCGCGCCATGGCTCGTCGCGATCAGCATGCCGGCGATGGTGCCGAACAGGATTGCCATAAAGGTGCCGGCTTCGACCAGCGCATTGCCGAGCAGCAGCTCGTCGATGCGCAGCAGGTCCGGCAGGATCGCATATTTGAGCGGGCCGAAGAATGTCGCCTCGATCCCCATCACAAACAGCAGCGCCAGCAGCGACCATGTGCTCTGCGTCAGCACCGCGACCGCCGCCGCCCCCATCACGATGATCTCGGTCAGCTTGATGATCTGGATGATCTTCGACTTGTCGTGCGAATCGGCGAGCTGCCCGGCGGTCGCCGAGCCGAGAAAGAACGGCAGGATGAACAGCGCCCCGGCGAGCGGTATCAGCATCGCGGCCGGCAATCCGCGCGCCAGCTCGGGCCGATAGGCGAGCATCAGCACCAGCGCATTTTTCAGCGCGTTGTCGTTGAAGGCCGAGAGAAACTGCGTGGTGAACAGCGGGCCGAAGCGGCGCGCGGCAAGCAGCGCGAGCGGGCCGGCCCGCCCCGCTTGTGGTACTGCGTCGTGCATACCGCTATCTCGCATGTTTGCCGGCCCCTGACGAGGCCCGGCCGCACCGCCCCCCAACGCGGCCCGTTGTTGTTGCAGCTTTCGATGACGCTTTCGGGTCGCCCGCTCGGTACATGGACGCAAAAGCCCCAATCTGCTACGCCTCGCCGCCTTATGGCGCTCGTGCTCTACAACTCGCTGACCCGCCGGAAGGAAGAATTCCGGCCGATCGATTCGCAGAACGTCCGCATGTATGTCTGCGGCCCGACGGTCTACGACTACGCGCATATCGGTAACGCCCGCGCCGTCGTGGCGTTCGACCTGCTCTACCGCGTGCTGCGCCACGAATACGGCGCGGCGCACGTCAAATACGTGCGCAACATCACCGACGTCGAAGACAAGATCATGGCCGCGGCTGAGGCGAGTGGCCAGACGATCGGCGAGGTGACCGCGCGAACCACGGCGCAGTATCACGAAGACATGGCCGCGCTCGGCAGTCTGCCGCCCGACATCGAGCCGCGCGCAACACAGTACATCCCGCAGATGATCGCGTTGATCGAGCGGCTGATCGCCGCCGGGCACGCCTACGCGGCCGAGGGGCACGCGCTGTTCCGTGTCGCGTCCTATGCCAAATACGGCGCACTGTCCCGACGCAGCCGCAAGGACATGATCGCCGGGGCGCGGGTCGAGGTCGCGCCCTTCAAGGAAGACCCCGGCGATTTTGTCTTGTGGAAACCCTCGACCCGGGATCAGCCGGGCTGGGGTAGTCCCTGGGGCCGCGGCCGGCCCGGCTGGCACATCGAATGCTCGGCGATGAGCGAGAACACGCTGGGCGAAACCTTTGACATCCACGGCGGCGGGCTCGACCTGATCTTTCCGCACCACGAGAACGAGATCGCGCAAAGCGTCTGCGCGCATGGCGGCGCCGGCCCGCAGGATTTTGCGCGCATCTGGATGCACAACGGCATGCTGACCGTCGCCGGCGCCAAGATGGCGAAGTCCGAAGGCAACTTCATCACCGTGCGCGACGCCCTGGCTCAGGCGCCGGGCGAAGTCGTCCGATTGGCGCTGCTCGGCACGCATTACCGCGCGCCGCTCGACTGGACCGAAGACCGCCTGCACGAAGCGCGGCAGACGCTCGACCGCTTTTATCGCGCACTGGAAACGGAGATCGCGCCGTCGGATGGATACGTCGACGACGATGTGCGGCTGGCGCTCAGCGACGATCTCAACGCGCCGCTGGCGTTGTCGCACATGCATGAGCTGACGGGCGCGATCAACCGCGCCAGCAGGGCGGAACGCGCGCGGCTGCAGCACGCACTCGCGGCGAGCGGCCGGCTGCTCGGTTTGTTACAAAATTCGCCGGACGAATGGCTGCGCGGCGGCGAGGCCGATGCCAAAGACATCGAGGCACAGATCGCCGCACGGGCGCTGGCGCGTAAGGAGCGCCGTTTCGCCGATGCCGACCGCATCCGCGACGAGCTTGCCGCCGATGGCATCCTGTTGGAGGACGGACCCGGTGGCACGACATGGCGGCGTGGTTGAACGTTGACGCAGATGCTTTTGTTCCTTATATGTTCACCATCGATTTAACGGCCGATCCCGCGTGTTGTCGCGCGTCCTGCCAATGCGTCCTCGTCCTCCTGTTACGTTGCGCGATAACAGGTGGATAACAGGAGGCGGCCTCCTGTTAATTCGCGAAACGAGACGGGTTGTGCCCTCTCCCGCTTGCTGGAGAGGGTAATGCGCGCAGCGCGACGGGTGAGGGTTGGCCGGCACCGACCATAAAAAGCCACGGCTGACCGGCGGGCCGGCGATCGTGCTGGTCGAGCCGCAGCTCGGCGAGAACATCGGCACCGCGGCGCGGGCGATGCTCAATTGCGGGCTCGACGATCTGCGCCTGGTGCGGCCGCGCGACGGCTGGCCCAACCCCAAGGCTGTCAACGCCGCGAGCGGCGCCGACAGCGTGCTCGACAAGGCGCGCCTCTACCCCGACCTGCGCGCCGCGATCGCCGATCTGCGCCATGTCTACGCCGCGACCGCACGCGACCGCTATATGGTCAAGCGCGCCGTCATCCCGCGTCTGGCGGCGGCCGAGATG
>JAFAWI010000015.1 GCA_019241915.1 Alphaproteobacteria bacterium | reverse complement strand
CACGCTGAACGAGTCCGGGTTCGTCGAGAACACCATTGCGGCTTTTGCCGGGCGGACCATCCACGCCTTCCATACCGAGGGCGCCGGCGGCGGGCACGCGCCGGATATCATTCGCGTCGCCGGGTTGCCGAACGTGCTGCCGTCGTCGACGAACCCGACGCGGCCCTACACGGTCAATACGCTCGACGAGCACCTCGACATGCTGATGGTGTGCCACCATCTCGACCCCAAGATCGCCGAGGATGTGGCCTTCGCCGAGAGCCGCATTCGGCGCGAGACGATCGCCGCCGAAGATATTCTGCACGACATTGGCGCCTTCTCGATGATGTCGTCGGACAGCCAGGCGATGGGCCGGGTCGGCGAGGTCATCATCCGCACGTGGCAGACCGCGGATAAAATGAAGCGCCAGCGCGGACGGCTGGCGGAAGAGAGCGGGGAGAACGACAATTTCCGCGCCAAGCGCTATGTCGCGAAATACACGATCAACCCGGCGATTGCGCAGGGCATCAGCCGCCATGTCGGCTCGGTCGAAGTCGGCAAGCTGGCCGATCTCGTGCTGTGGCCGCCGAAATTCTTTGGCGTCAAGCCGGAGCTGGTGCTGAAGGGCGGCATGATCGCGGCGGCGCCGATGGGCGACCCGAACGCCTCGATCCCGACACCGCAGCCGGTGCATTACCGCCCGATGTTCGGCGCGTTCGGCGGCGCGATGACGGCAAGCGCGGTCACCTTCACCAGCGGCGCGGCGGCGGCGTCTTCGCTCGCGGCCTCGTTGGCGCTGAGCCGTCCGCTGGTCGCGGTCGAGCACACGCGTGCGCTCGACAAGACGGCGATGATCCACAACGCGCTGCTGCCGAAGATCGAGGTCGACCCGGAAACTTACGAGGTCCGTGCCGACGGGGTTCTGTTGACCTGCGAGCCGGCGAGCGAGCTGCCGATGGCGCAGCGCTATTTCCTGTTCTGAGACGCCCGGCGATGGCGGACGATGCGGCGCTTTACCGGCTGTTGACCTGGCTGTCGCCGGCCTACCCGGTCGGCGCCTACGCCTACAGCCACGGGCTGGAGGATGCCGTCGAGCGCGGCATTGCGTGCGATGGGCGCGGCGTCTGCCGGTATGTCGCGGCGGTGTTGCAGAGCGGCGCGGGCCGCAGCGACGGCGTCCTGTTCGCGGCCGCATACCGGGCCGCGGCCGCGGACGCGGCAGATGACTTGGCGGCGGTTGCCGAACTGGCGGCGGCCTGGCGCGCCACCGCAGAAATAGCGCTCGAAGCCGGCGCCCAAGGGCAGGCTTTTTTGTCGGTCACGCGTCGCGCATGGTCGCATCCGATGCTCGACGCGTTGGCCCGGTTGCCGTACCCGCCGTCGCTGCCGGTGGTCGTCGCGGTCGCCGCGGCGGCGCACGACGCGTCGTTGCCGCAGGCGCTGCTCGCTTACCTCCATGCCTTCGCGGCGAACCTGGTCTCGGCGGCGGTGCGGCTCGTGCCGCTTGGCCAGGGCGAAGGGCAGCAAGTCATCGCCGCGCTTGAAGATACGGTGAGGGCGGCACGCGATCTCGCGCTGACGACCCCGCTTGATGAGGTCGGCGCCGCTGCCGGGGTGATCGAGCTGTGCTCGATGCGCCACGAAACCCAGTATACGCGCCTGTTCCGATCCTGAGCTGGAGGTCGCCGATGCCGCACGACGCGCCGTTCCACGACATTGCCGAAGCGCCGGCACGGCCGTTGCCCGTCTCGGGGCCGCTGCGGGTCGGTATCGGCGGCCCGGTCGGCTCGGGCAAGACCGCGCTTGTCGACCGCTTGTGCAAGCATTTGCGCGACCGTTTCGAGATCGCCGTGGTCACCAACGACATCTATACCCGCGAGGACGCCGAATTCCTGACGAGGTCGGGCGCGCTCGCCGCCGAGCGCATCCGCGGCGTCGAGACCGGCGGCTGTCCACACTCGGCGATCCGCGAGGATGCGTCGATCAATCTGGCGGCGGTTGCCGAGCTCACCGAACGGTTTCGGCCGCTCGACCTGTTGTTTATCGAGTCGGGCGGCGACAATCTCGCCGCGACGTTCAGCCCCGAACTCGCCGATCTGACGATTTATGTCATCGACGTCGCAGCCGGCGACAAGATCCCGCGCAAGGGCGGCCCCGGCATCACCCGCTCCGACCTGCTCGTCATCAACAAGATCGACCTCGCGCCGCTGGTGGGGGCAAGCCTTGAGGTGATGGATCGCGATGCCCGCAGGATGCGCGGCGATCGGCCGTTCCTGTTCAGCAATCTCAAGGCCGGCAAGGGTGTCGATGAAATCGCCGGCTTTATCGGCTCGTTCGGGCACCTGCGGCTGGCCTAAGCCCTCCGGCTGGACCGCCAATCGGTTAAACATCGGGTAACCGCGATTGTCGGGTCGGCGGGCGGCGAATTTACCCTTCGTAAAGACGCCGCGTGGAAAGTGCGGTGGTCAGCTTTCCACGGGAGTTTTGAAAATGTTTGCTTCTCTTATCCAGTTGCTGAAGAACCAGGATGGCGCGACCGCTATCGAGTATGGCCTGATCGCCGCGTTGATCGCCGTCGCCGCCGTGACCGTGATGGGCACCGTCGGCACGAACCTCAGCTCCACGTTCAATACCGTCTCCAACAAGCTCTAAGCCTCCAAAGCGATCTTGCAGACGCCCGGCGGCACGCGGTGCCGCCGGGCGTTTCTGCGAGAGGACACAGGAAAAGAACGCGGCGGTAACCTTCCATTAACCTCGTAACGCTAACTTTGCTTTCGCGAGGCTGACATTCCGCTGCGCATCGCGCGGACGAGAAGGGCGACCGGGGAAATCCGGCCGCCCTTCCTTTTTTGGCGCCGCCGCCGTCGCAGCGAAAGGCCGGCAAGCGGTGCTTGCCGGCCCTTCGTCGTTGGTGCGGCTAGTAGCCGTAACCGTAATAGCCGTAGCCCGGCGGCGGGTAGTAGTAGGCCGGCGGGCCGTAATACCCGTAATAGC
>JAFAWI010000606.1 GCA_019241915.1 Alphaproteobacteria bacterium | reverse complement strand
CGCGAGCCCATCGAGGCCAAAGCGCTCGATGAAGGTCGATTTGCCGGCGCCCGGCGGTCCGGAAATGCCGAGTCGGGTGGCGCCGCCGCTGTGCGGCAGCAGCGCAGCGATCAGCTTCTCCGCCTCCGCACGATGCTCGGCCCGCGTCGACTCGATCAACGTCACGGCCCGCGCCAGGGCGCGCCGGTCGCCGGTGCGCAAAGCCGCGGCTAGTTCATCGGTGGCGGACTGCATCGACGGATCGCGTCCTTCGAGGCTCCCTCCGACCGCACCTCAGGATGAGGATCGTTTGTGATGGCATCCAATCGACTTCCTCATCCTGAGGGCCTCGCACGGCGAGGCCTCGGACGCACAACGCGGCGGCGGCCTACTCCGCCTCTTCCATCTCGGCTTCGCGGCGCGCCGCTTCCTGCTGGCGCGACCACATCGTCGCGTAGACGCCGCCGAGCGCGACCAGCTCGCGGTGATGGCCGCGTTCGACGATATGGCCGCCATCGAGCACCAGGATCTGGTCGGCGTCGACGATGGTCGAGAGGCGGTGAGCGATGACCAGCGTGGTGCGGCCGGCAGCGATCTCGGCAAGGCTCGCCTGGATTTCGCGCTCGGTGCGGGTATCGAGCGCGGAGGTCGCCTCATCGAAGATCAAAATCTCCGGCGCCTTGAGGATGACCCGCGCAATCGCCACGCGCTGCTTCTCGCCGCCCGACAGTTTGAGGCCGCGCTCGCCGACCGTCGTGTCGTAGCCGTCGGGCAGGCCGGCGATGAAGTCGTGGATGTGGGCAAACCGCGCCGCCTCCTCGATTTCGGCGCGGCTGGCGCCCGGCCGGCCATAGGCGATGTTGTAGAGGATCGTGTCGTTCAACAGCACGGTATCCTGCGGAACCACGCCGATCGCGCGTCGGAGGCTCTCCTGCGTCACGTCGCGGATGTCCTGGCTGTCGATTTCGATTGCGCCGACATCGACGTCCCAGAAGCGGAATAAGAGGCGCGCGATAGTCGATTTGCCGGCGCCGCTCGGCCCGACAATCGCGACGGTTTGGCCGGGCGCGACGCGGAAATCGATGTCTTCGAGGATCGGCCGGCGCGGGTCGTAACGGAAGTCGGCCCGGCGGAACACCAGCTCGCCGTGCTCGACATGCAACGGCGTCGCGTCGGGCCGGTCGACAATCTCGGGCGCGACCGTCATCAGCGCGAACATCTGTTCGAGATCGACCAGTGACTGCTTGACGTTGCGGTAGACCATGCCGAGGAAATTCAATGGCATGTAGAGCTGGATCAGATAGGCGTTGACCAGCACCAGGTCGCCGACGGTCATCCGCCCCGATACGACGCCCTGCGCCGCGATCAGCATCATGCCGATGAGCCCGCCGGCAATGATCGAACCCTGACCGATATTAAGCGCGGCGAGCGTGGTTTCGCTCTTCACCGCCGCCTGTTCGTAGCCCGCGAGCGAGCGGTCGTAACGCTCGCTCTCGTGTGCTTCGTTGGCGAAGTATTTGACGGTCTCGAAATTGAGCAGGCTGTCGACTGCCTTGTTGTTGGCCTCGGTGTCGCGCGTGTTCATCTCGCGCCGGAAGCGTACGCGCCAGTCGGTCACGGCAAACGTGAAGGCGACATAGAGGGCGATGGTCACGAACGTCACGGCCGCCAGCCGCCAGTCGTAGACCCGCCACAGGATGGCGCAGACCAGCAGAATCTCGATCAGGGTCGGGATGACGTTGAACAGCATGATCGAGAGCAGAAAATCGATGGCCTGGGTGCCGCGCTCGATCGCGCGCGACAGCCCGCCGGTGCGCCGGTCGAGGTGGAAGCGTAGCGACAGCGAATGCAGGTGCTTGAAGGCGGCGAGTGCGACGCGCCGCACCGCGCGCTGCTCGACCTTGGCGAAGACCGCGTTGCGCAGCTCGTTGAACGAGCCTGAGAACAGCCGCCCGAGGCCGTAGGCGACGATCAGCATGCCCGGCACCGCGACAATGCCGGCTGCGCCGCCCTTGCCGGACAGCGCATCGACCGCACCTTTGTAAAAAAAAGGCACCGTGATGTTGACGAGCTTGCCGCCGGCGAGACAGGCCAGCGCCAGCACCACGCGCGCCCGCAGCTCGAGCGAGTCGCGCGGCCACAGATAGGGCAGCAGCCCCCGCAGCGCCTTGAGCCCGTCGATCAGCCGACCCTTTGGCCCTGCCATCGCCGAGGGCGGCATGCGGCCGCGCGGGCTCATTGCGGCGGCCTCATCGCGCGCTCAATCCGCTGCCCGCGGAGCAGCCGCTGCCGCGCGCGGCAGGCGCCACCCGAGCGATGCGGCGGCGACGACCAGCGCCATGCCAAACAGAAACGGGCTGTCGCGCCCGACCCCGGCGAACAGCGCGCCGGCGACAAGCGGCCCCAGCACGCGTGACAGACTCGCCACCGATTGCGCTACGCCCATCACCTCGCCCTGCTCCTCGGCGCCCGCGCCGCGCGAGATCAGGCTGTTGAGCGACGGCTGCATCGCCCCCATGCCGAGCGCGAGCAGGCTCACCGCAACGATCAGCGGCGGCAGGCCATCGGCAACCGGCAGCACCAGCAACCCCGCCGCGATCGCGGCCAGTCCGGCGAACAGCAGTTTCTCCTCGCCAAATCGCGCGGTCAGGCGGCCGATCAGCCCCCCCTGCATCGCCGCCGACAACACGCCGACATAGGTGAAGACGTAACCGATCTGCATCGGCCCCCAGCCGAACTGCGCCATTGCCCACAGCGCGAAGGTCGCTTCCATGCCGGCAAAGGCAAGGATCGTCAGAAAGAAGATCGCGAGCAGCCGAGCCAGCGCCTTGCGGGCCATCGCGTCGCGCAGCGCCTCGATGCGGCCGCGCCTCGCACGCGGCGGCAAGCCCACCGGCAAGCTTTCCTTGAGCGCGAACACGATGCCGAGCAGCGCGGTCAACGACAAGGCGCAGGCGATGAGGCCCGGCGTCCGCAGATCGGCGGTGGCGACATTATTGCCGGCAACCACCCCGCCCAACGCGGGGCCGATGATAAAGCCCAGTCCGAATGCGGCGCCGATCATCCCCATGCCCCGGGCGCGGTTCTCCGGCGTCGTCACATCGGCGATATAGGCGTTGGCGGCCGCAATGTTGCCGGCGCAGGCGCCGGCCAGCGCCCGCGCCGCGAAAATCATCCACAGCGCGTTGGCGAATGCCATCCAGAGATAGGCGAGCCCGGCCGCCGCCATGCTGACCATCAGCACCGGCCGGCGCCCGACCCGGTCGCTGAGCCGCCCCCAGACGGGCGCCGTCAGCATCGACATCAGCGAAAACACCGCCATCAGCGTCGTCACCTCTTCGGGCGAGGCGGCGAAGCGCTTGGCATAGAACGGCAGCAGCGGAATGACGAGGCCGAAGCCGATCAGGTCGATGAGGACGATCAGAAAAAGAATGGCCATCTGTGCGGTGTGATATCGCGCCGGGCTTCCCGCGAACAAGGGGCAGCACGCCGGGCAGCTTCCGGCGAAAGCCGGGGACGCGCGATTTGCTGCTGACAGGCGAGACCCTTCGCCTAAGATCGGCTCCAGACACAAGAGGAAATGCGGATGAAGCTCGGCAAGCTCGGCGTCTGGGCAGCGATGGACACGATGACCGCGGCGGAAGGCGCGGCGTTCGCCAAGCGTGTCGAAGATTGGGGCTACGCCGCCCTGTGGCTTCCCGAAAGCCGTGGCCGCAACGTACTGGTGCACTCGTCGTGGCTGCTTGCCAACACGTCGCGGCTCATCGTCGCCCCGGGCATCGCCAATATCTATGCGCGCGACCCGATGGCGATGGTCAACGGCCAGCGCGCGCTCGCCGAGCAGTCCGGCGGCCGGTTCCTCCTTGGAATCGGGGTATCGCACGTGCCGTCAGTCGAAGGCCTGCGCGGCCATGTCTATGGCAAGCCGGTGGCGACGATGCGCTCCTATCTTGACGCGATGGCGGCGGCACCGTACGGCGCGCCGGAGCCGGCCGAAAAGCCGCTGACGATCCTCGCCGCGCTCGGCCCGCGCATGCTCGAATTGTCGGCGAGCCATGCCGACGGTGCGCACCCCTACAACATCACACCGGAGCACACCGCGCAGGCGCGCCGGATCATGGGGCCCGGCAAGCTGTTGTGCCCGGAAGTCTGGGTGCTGCTCGAAACCGACGCGGCCAAGGCGCGCGGCCTTGGCCGCGAGGCGCTCGCCAATTACCTGCGGCTCGACAATTACATCAACAATTGGCGGCGGCTCGGCTTCACCGACGCCGACTTCGCCGGCGGCGGTTCCGACAGGTTTGTCGACGCGAACATCCTGTGGGGCCATGAAAAGACGATCCGCGACCGGCTGCAGGAGCAGTGGGATGCGGGTGCCGACCATGTCTGCATCCAGTCGATCAGCCCCGACGGCGGCCGCAAACCCGACGACAACGTGCTCGCGCTGCTCGCGCCCGGCTGATCGCTTCGCCTTGACGGGTCTGCCGTCGCGCCCGACATTGTTCGGACTTAAGGGCCAGCGGGATGTATTCTGAGACAACGCGTTCCATCAAGGTGACGGTGCGGCCGTTCTACCTGCCCCAGCATTCCTCGCCGGGCGAGGATCGCTATGTGTGGGCCTATCACGTCCGTATCGAGAACGAGGGGCGCGAGACGGTGCAGCTGCGCAACCGGCATTGGCAGATCACCGACGCGCTCGGCCGGCTGCAGGAGGTGCGCGGGCCGGGCGTGGTCGGCGAGGAGCCCGTGCTGCGGCCCGGCGAGCATTTCGAATATACCAGCTCTTGTCCGCTGACGACGCCGTCCGGGGTGATGGTCGGCGACTACGAGATGGAGACGCCGGCGGGCGAGAAGTTTCTCATCCGCATCCCCGCGTTTTCCCTCGACAGCCCGCAGGAAACGCGTCGCCTCAACTAAGAGCGCCGCGGCAGTTGCAGCCGGGCAGAAAGAGATCCGATGAACGACATCGCCAAGCCGTCGCGCGCCGCCAAGCCCGCGCCCCGCCCCTCGCGCGAGCAGGCGATGGAGGCGGTTCGCACGCTGATCCGCTGGGCCGGGGACGATCCGGCGCGCGAGGGGCTGCTCGGCACCCCCGACCGGGTGGTGCGCGCTTACGACGAGTTTTTCAGCGGCTACGGCGAGGACCCGGTGCAGCTGCTGCACCGTACGTTCGAGGAAATCTCCGGCTACGACGAGATCGTTCTGCTGAAGGACATTCGCTTCGAATCGCATTGCGAGCACCACCTGGCGCCGATCATCGGCAAGGCGCACGTCGCATATCTGCCCGACCGCCGCGTCGTCGGCATCTCAAAGCTGGCGCGGCTGGTCGAGGTCTATGCCAAGCGGCTGCAAATTCAGGAGAAGATGACCGCGCAGGTCGCCAACACGATCGACGAAGTGCTGCGCCCGAAGGGCGTCGCCGTCGTCATCGAGGCGGCGCACCAATGCATGACGACGCGCGGCGTCCATAAACCCGGGGTCAACATGGTCACGAGCCGCATGCTCGGCGTGTTCCGCGACGATGCGACGACGCGGCGCGAGGTGCTGGCGATGATCGGCACCCCCGGCAGCACCGGCTGCAACGTTTAGCTCGGCCCCGGCGGGGGCTGCGGCGCGGCAATCTCCTCGGTTTGCCCGCGGCCGGCGGCGCCGATGCCGTCAAACGTCACGCGCACCCGGTATTGCTCCCAGTCGCGGCGGTAGGCCACCGGGTCGGGCACCGGAATTTCGGCGGCCGAGGCGGTCAGCAGCAGGGTTTGGCTGCTGCGATAGACCGGGGCGAGCGGCGCGGTCGGCGTCTGCGCGATGCCGTTGGCGCCAAGCATGCTCGAACGCCACGGGTCGTTCACCGACGCCTGCCCGGTATTGGCTTGCGGATTTTTCTCGACGTTGAGGTAGCTTGCCGCGGTCGCGGTACCGTCCGGCGCGACAAGCTCGGCGGCGCGCAGCGGCAGCGCGTCCAGCGCGTCAATGTGGATCAGGTTGGCGATGCCGCCCGCGGGAAAGCTTGCCCTCACCCCTTGCGACGGCAGCGCGGCCGGCGGCGGCGCATCGGCGCAGGCCGCCAGCACGGCCGGCAGAACGAGGCTCATCGGCCAGCGACGCATGCCACTCTCCTCGGGCGCTCCTGCGGCGGCGATGGTGTAGCGCGAACCGGCCACCGCCGGAAGAGCAAGCTGCCGCCCGTGACAGCAGCGAAATCGGCATGCCACAATCGCCGCGGCCGCAGCGGGAGGGCATAGAGGATGGACGGCACAACAAGCTCGCCGCACGATCTCGGTGCGGTCGAGGATCGCCTTTACAGACTCCGCGACTTTGCCCTCTGCAACGGCGACACAATGCCCGAGGCGACGCTCGTCTACGAGACCTACGGCCGGCTTGCGCCGAACGGCCGCAATGCGGTGCTGCTGACGCACGGCTTTACCGGCAGCCATCATTTCGCCGGACGCAATCCGGCGAACGGCGGCCAGCCCGGCTCGTGGGACGGTCTGGTGGGACCGGGCAAGGCGATCGACACGGACCGGCTCTTTGTCGTCGCGTCCAACATGCTCGGCTCGTCGTTTGGTTCGACCAACGCTGCGAGCCGCAATCCGAAAACCGGCGAAGCCTATGGACCGGATTTCCCCGCGATCACGATCCGCGACATCGTCGCCGCACAGAAGGCGTTGCTCGATTCGCTCGGTGTCAAACACCTCGTGGCGGTCGCGGGCCCATCCTATGGCGGCTACCAGGGCTTTCAGTGGGCGGTCGCCTATCCCGATTTCATGGACGCGATCGTTGCGGTCAACACGGCGCCCTGGGCCTCGGTCAATACCGACAAGCAGCTGGCCGAGGTCACCGCGCGGCTGGCGGCAGATCCCCATTGGCGCGGCGGCCGCTATCACGGCCATGGCGAGCCGATGGATGCGCTGATCGACATCCGCGTCGAAACGCTGAAACGCTACGGTATCGAAGACAACCTGAAGCTGCGCTATCCCGATCCCGCCGCGCGCGAAGCGGCGATCCGAGAAACCGCCGCCGAATGGGCAGCGAAATGGGACGCGCATTCGCTGATCATCCTGCGCCGCGCGCTGCTCGGCTTCGACACGAGGCCCGACTTCGCCAGGATCAAAGCCAGAGTGCTCTATATCCTGTGCCGCAGCGACAATCTGTTTCCGCCAAAGATCGCACCCGATGTGATGCGCGCGCTCAAGGAGGCGGGGGTCGAGGCCCGCTATTTCGAGCTCGACAGCGACCTTGGCCACAGCTCGGCCGGACCCGAACACGCCAAATGGTCGCCGGTGCTGCGCGAGTTCCTCGCGCCGCTGGTGGCGGACGCGGCGGGCTGAAGGGCGGGGCGCCGCTGGCGCCGCGGCATTACTGCGCGGAGGCTGTGCGCGGGTGCTTTTTCAGGTACTCGAGCGCTGCCGCTAGCTGGGCGTCCTGCGCCTTGCCCAGGACCGATGGGTCGATCGGATGATCGGTTGTCCCCGTGCCGCTTGCCGCGGCCGGCTTTGAGGCATTGCTCGGCGCCAAGGCGCCAGTCGCTTTCAGCGAGCCGTAGAGGTCGCTTTCATAGGTCACCAGCGCATTGGGGACCTGTTGCTCCTTTGGCAGGGTGACGATCTGGTCGGGCATTACGCCCTGGCCCTGGATCGAGCGTCCCGACGGCGTGTAGTAGAGCGCTGTGGTCAGGCGCAGCGCACCGCGCCCCTCGATCGGTATGATGCTCTGCACCGAGCCTTTGCCGAAGCTGCGGGTCCCCATCAGGAAGGCGCGATGGTTGTCCTGCAGTGCGCCGGCGACGATCTCGGCCGCCGAGGCCGAGGCGCCGTTGACCAGCACCACCATCGGCACGTTGCGCACCAGATCGCCATTGGGCGCCGCCTCGTAAACCCGGTTTTCCTCCGGGTCCCGCCCGCGTGTGGTCACCACGGTGCCGGAATCGAGAAAATCTGCCGCCGCTTCGACCGCGGCATCGAGCAGCCCGCCGGCGTCGTTGCGCAGGTCGAGGACAAACCCGGTAAAAGAGCCGCCGGCCTGCTGGCGCAGCTTGGCGATCGCCGCGCGCAGTTGCGTCGCGGTGTTTTCGTCAAAGGTGCTGATCCGGACATAACCGACGCGGTTGGGCTCGAGTGCAAACTTCACCGAATCGACCCTGATGATGGCGCGCGTGATCTTGACGTCGAACGGCGCCTTGCCGCTGCGTGCGATGGTCAGCGTCACCGCGGTGCCGGGCGCCCCGCGCAGCTTGCGCACCACCTCCTCGATGTCCATCCCCACCAGCGCCTGGCTGTCGGCCTTGGTGATGCGATCACCCGGGTTGAGGCCGGCGGCGGCCGCCGGCGTGCCCTCGATCGCCGAAATGATTTGCGGCACCCCGTCGTCGACCGATATTTCGATGCCGACGCCGCCGAATTGGCCGCTCGTCGTCGCCATCAGGTCACGGAACTCGCGCTCGTCCATATAGTCGGAATGCGGGTCGAGCCGGGTCAACATGCCCTTGAGCGCGCCGGTGACGAGGTCGTTGGGCTTCACCGGCTCGACATAGCTCTTCTCGACCTCCTGCATCGTCCGCTCGATAAAGGCCACGTCGGCGGGGCTGGTGCCGCCGCTGTTGTCGGCGGCGACCGGCCGGCAGCCGTCGACCAGCACCGCCGCGGCGAGCGCGCCGGCGCAGGACAGCAGCCGCAGGAGCCGGTGCGGCGCACGGACCCGCTCAGTCATCGCGATCGGGCTGGCTGTTCGGATGGGCGGCGGCGAAGGCGTCGAGCTTCATGCAGGCCTGGCAGATGCGCGCAATGGTCGGGTAGG
>JAFAWI010000160.1 GCA_019241915.1 Alphaproteobacteria bacterium | reverse complement strand
CATAGAGGGCCTGCAGCTCCATTAACGGGCCGCGGCGCATGCGGCCGATTGCAAGGATATGAAGGCGGATCGGCCGAGTCCGTCAGTGCGCCGCTTCGAGGTCGGGCAGGTCCGCCCCCCACATCTTTTCGAGATTGTAATAGGCGCGGATCTCGGGGCGGAAGAGGTGCACGATCACGTCGCCGGCGTCGATCAGCACCCAGTCGCCCTGCGTCTTGCCCTCGATCGCGATGCGGCGGTCGCCGAGCGCCGTCTCAAGGTGCTCGGTCAGCGCCGCAACCTGGCGCGCCGTACGGCCGGTCGCGATCACCATGTAGTCGGCGATCGGCGTCTTGCCGGCGAGGTCGATCGCGACAATGTCGTCGGCCTTGCTCTGATCGAGTACGCCGGTGATGCGGTCCAGCAGTTCCGCCGGGCTTTGCGAGCGTTGACGGCGGGGCAACGCGGCGATCGAGGTCACTTGGGCAGTCACGTCGGGTTTTTCCTCCTGCGCTGTATGCGCCCTGATCCCGCTCGCCGAGCGCGGATCGAGACGCGTGTGAAAGAACGTCCAGGCGGGCGGCGCCATCTCGGCCAGCCGGCGCGCCGCAGCTGCCGGTCGGCGCTCGCGGCGGAAGCGGTGCGCCGCGAGGCCGGCGAGCGCCTTGAGCGAGCTGGAAGGTCTATCGAAAACCGCGACCGGCACGGTGCGGAGGATCTGCTCCCAGCGCTGCCAATATGGGAGCTGCGCGAGGTTGTCGCCACCCATCAGCCACACGAACCGGCAGCGCGAAAAGCGCCGCCTCAAGGCGCCGACCGTGTCCGCGGTGTAGGTAGTGCCGAGCCGCGCCTCAATATCGCTGACCCGGATGCGGCCGCCGGTCGCGATCGCACGCGCGCCGGCCAGCCGCTCCGGAAAAGGCGCCATGCCGCGGATCGGCTTCAGCGGGTTTTGCGGCGACACCAGCCACCACACCTCGTCGAGATCGAGGCGCTTCAAGGCCTCGCGGCTGATGTGCAGGTGCCCGCCATGCGCCGGGTTGAACGAGCCGCCGAGCAGCCCGATACGCCGGTGCCGCGTCAGGGGCGCACCTGCCCGTTGCCGCGAACGAGGTATTTGTAAGTGGTCAGCTCGGCGGCGCCGACCGGGCCGCGCGGCGGTAGGCGCTGCGTCGAAATCCCGATCTCGGCGCCCATGCCGAACTCGCCGCCATCGGCAAACTGGGTCGAGGCGTTGACCAGAACGATCGCGCTGTCGATTTCGCGCAGAAAGCGTTCGGCGGCGGCTTCGTCCTCGGTCACGATCGCGTCGGTGTGGTGCGAGCCGTAGCGGTTGATGTGTTCGATCGCGCCGCCGACGCCGTCGACGATCCGCACCGCCAGGATCGCGTCGAGATATTCGGTCAGCCAATCCTGCTCGGTGGCCGGCGCCGTCGCCGGGTCGATCGTCAGCACCTCCGGGTCGCCCCGCAATTCGCAGCCGGCGCGGCGAAGATCGGCAAGGATCGGCGGCAACATCGGCTTGGCCCTGCGGTCGACCAGCAAGGTCTCGGTCGCGCCGCACACCGAGACCCGCCGCATCTTGGCGTTCAACGCGATCTGCCGCGCCTTTTCGGGGTCGGCCGCGCCGTCGATATAGGTGTGGCACAGGCCTTCGAGATGCGCGATCACCGGCAGCCGGCTCTCACGCTGCACCCGCTCGATCAGCGAGGCGCCGCCGCGCGGCACGATGATGTCGATGATGCCGCTCATCTTGAGCATCAGCCCGACCGCCGCGCGGTCGCGCGTCGGCACCAGCTGGATCGCGTCCTCCGGCAGGCCCGCGGCGTGCAGCCCGTCCCCGAGCGCCGCGATCAGCGCGCGCGACGAATGAAAGCTCTCCGAGCCGCCGCGCAGGATCGCCGCATTGCCGGATTTGAGCGCCAGCCCGCCGGCATCAGCGGTCACGTTAGGTCGGCTCTCGTAGATGATGCCGATGACGCCGAGCGGTACGCTGACCCGCTCGATGCGCAGCCCGTTGGGTCTGGTTGACGATGCCAGCACGCGGCCTACGGGATCGGGCAGCGCGGCGATGTCCTCGAGGCCGGTTGCAACCGCTTGAAGCCGTTTCGGGTCGAGCGCCAAGCGGTCGGTCAGCGCCGGCGACAGGCCGCCCCGGCCCGCTTCCGTGAGATCGGCCGCATTGGCCGCAAGAATCTCGTCGGCGCGGTCGCGCACCGCTGCGGCGGCGGCGCACAGAGCGGTCTCCTTCGCTTCAGGCGAGGCGAGGGCGAGCTTGGTGGCCGCCTCGCGCGCTCGCCGGCCGATCTCGGCTATGGTCGCGGCGAGGTCGGTCTCGGGTTTTGCGATCAGCGCCGTGTCGTTCATCGCGTCTCGCTCACCACCAGATCGTCGCGGTGGATGATCTCGTCGCGCCCACGATAGCCGAGGATCGCCTCGATTTCACCGCTCTTATGCCCGGCGATGTGCTGGATGTCGGCGCTGGCATAGGCGGAAAGTCCGCGTCCGGCTTCGACTCCAGCCTTGGTCCGGATGACGACGCAGTCACCGCGCTCAAAGCTGCCTTCGACCGCCGCCACGCCCGCCGGCAACAAGCTCTTGCCCTGGCGCAGTGCCTCCGCCGCGCCGTCGTCGACCACCAATGTCCCCGACGGATTGACCGAGGCGGCGATCCACGCCTTGCGCGCCGAGCGCGGCTCGGCGCGCGGCAGGAACAGGCTGGCGCGCGCACCCGCCTCAACTGCGGCGAGCGGACCGCGCCCGCGGCCGGGCCGGCCCTCCGCGATCAGCATGTGGCAGCCCGCGCCCATCGCGATGCGCGCGGCGGCGAGCTTTGTCACCATGCCGCCCGAGCTGTAGCCCGGCGGCGCACTTCCGGCCATCGCCTCGATATCGGCGCCGATCTCGCGGATCAGCGGGATATGCTGCGCCGCCGAATCGCGCCGCGGGTCGTCTGTGTAAAGCCCATCGATGTCCGACAGCAGCACCAGCATGTCCGCGCTCACCATCTGCGCCACGCGTGCGGCGAGCCGGTCGTTGTCGCCAAAGCGGATTTCTGCGGTGGCAATCGTGTCGTTCTCGTTGACCACCGGCACCGCGCCCAGCGCCAGCAGCTGGGCGAAGGTGGCGCGCGCATTGAGGTGGCGTCGCCGTACTTCGGTGTCGTCCGGGGTCAACAGGATCTGGGCGACGGTAATGCCGTGTCGGCCGAGCGCTCCCTGGTAGGCGTGCGCCAGACGAATCTGCCCGGTCGCTGCAGCCGCCTGTTTTTCTTCGAGGCGCAACGCCCGATCGCCGAGGCCAAGATGGCGGCGGCCGACCGCAATCGCGCCCGACGAGACGACGATCACATGCTGCCCGCGGGCTCGGCACCGCACGATGTCGTCGACCAGCGCATTGAGCCACGCTTGCCGCAACAGGCCACCGTCATCGACCAGCAGCGCCGAGCCGATCTTGACGACCACCCGCTTTGCCGACGCCAGCGCCGCGGCGGGCGTCATCGCGGGAATCGAATCCATCACGGATGGTCTCCCTCTTCGCCCCCGGGGGCGAAGTGGGCTGGGGTGAAGTGGGGGAAGCGGTGGCGTCTGCCCACCTCACCCTCCCATCGCTGCGCGATGGGCCCCTCCCTCGCCGCCCTGGAGGGCGGAGAGGGCTTCATCTTCGCGCGCGGTCTCGATCGCTGCGATCAGCCTACCCATGCACTCGCCGATACCGGCGCCGCTGACCCCGGACAGCAGGAGCACCGCCGCGCCGTGCCCGGCGGCACGCGTCAGCGCCCGGGCTTTCCGCTTCGCGTCGGCGGGATCGAGCGCGTCGATCTTGTTGAGGCCGATCAGCTCCGGTTTTTCGGCCAAACGGTGGCCGTAATCGTAGAGCTCGCCGCGAATTGTTTCGTACGCCCCAACCACATCGTCGGCGGTGCCGTCGATCAGATGCAGGATTACCGCGCAGCGCTCGACATGACCGAGAAACCTTGTGCCAAGCCCGGCGCCGTCGCTGGCACCCTCGATCAGGCCGGGCAGGTCGGCGAGCACGAATTCCCTGTCGTCGAGCCGCACCACACCCAATTGCGGCCGCAACGTCGTGAACGGGTAGTCGGCGATCTTGGGTTTGGCGTGCGAGACGCGCGCCAGCAGCGTCGACTTGCCGGCGTTTGGCAGGCCGACGAGTCCGGCGTCGGCGATCAGCTTCAACCGCAGCCACACCCATGTCTCCGCGCCTGGCCAGCCGGGATCGGCGCGGCGCGGGGCTTGGTTGGTGGCGCTCTTATAGTGCTGGTTGCCGAACCCGCCGTCACCGCCGCGCAGCAGGACGCGGCGCTGGCCGGCGCGGGTGAAGTCGGCGATCAGTGTCGCGCCATCCTCGGCGAGAATTTGCGTGCCGACCGGCACGCGCAGCACAAGGTCCTCGCCGCCCGCCCCGGTACGGTTGCGGCCGGCGCCGCCGCGTCCGTTAGCGGCGCGGAAATGCTGTCGGTAGCGGTAGTCAATCAGCGTGTTGAGGTTATCCTGCGCGACAAAAACGATGTCGCCGCCCCTGCCGCCGTCGCCGCCGTCAGGGCCGCCGAATTCGATGAACTTTTCGCGCCGGAAACTCAGCGAACCGGACCCGCCGTCGCCGCTCTTCAGGTAGATTTTGCATTGGTCGAGAAATTTCATCGGCACTCGGCAACAAAAAAGGGAGCGGACCAGCCGCTCCCGTCGTCAATGGTGTGGATCGGGAAGCGGCTATTCGGCAGCCTCCGCCGGCGGCACTACCGATATATAGGTGCGGCCGCCCAATCCCTTGTGGAATTTCACCGCGCCGCCGGTCAGCGCGAACAAAGTATGGTCGCGGCCCATGCCGACGTCGCTGCCCGGATGGAACTTGGTGCCGCGCTGGCGCACCAGAATGTTGCCGGCGATGACGATCTCACCGCCGAATTTCTTGACGCCGAGCCGCTGACCGGGACTGTCGCGCCCATTGCGCGACGAGCCGCCCGCTTTCTTGTGCGCCATTTCGCCTCTCCTTACGCCCGATCAGGCGCCGGCGGTGATGCCGGTAATGCGCAACACGGTCTGGTGCTGGCGGTGCCCGTTCTTGCGCCGGTAGTTGTGCCGCCTTTTTTTCTTGAAGACGATGATCTTGTCGGCGCGGCGGTGCTCGACCAACTCGGCGCTGACCGATGCGCCCGCGACGAGCGGCGTGCCGGCCGATGCGTCGGCGCCTTCGCCGACCATCAGCACCTCGCCAAGCTCGATCGTCGCGCCCGGTTCGCCGGCCAGCTTCTCGACCGCGATCACATCGCCTTCCGCGACCCTGTACTGCTTGCCGCCGGTGCGGATCACTGCGAACATCTGCTGCCGCCGCTGGTTTGCCGCGCTCTCTGCCGTCGCCAAAATGCGACGGACGGGCCGCGCCCGTCCGGAGCGGCGAATATAATCGCGACCATCTGCCTGTCAAGAACCGGCCAACGCGCTAAGCGATGGTGTCGTCGCTGCGCGGCGGCTCGCCGCCCGACCGCTGCAAGATCCGGTCGAAGGCGCTGAAGTCAGCGCGCGCGCGGCGCTCGGCAAAGAACTCGGCCGTGCTCATGGCGGCGAGCTTTTCGGCGACGGCCGTTGCGACAAACTGATT
>JAFAWI010000598.1 GCA_019241915.1 Alphaproteobacteria bacterium | reverse complement strand
CAGCGCGCGATGATCGCCATGGCGCTCGCGTGCAACCCGCGGGTGCTGATCGCGGACGAGCCGACCACCGCGCTCGACGTGACGATCCAGGCGCAAATCCTCGACCTGATCCTCGACCTGCAGAGGACGCTCGGCACCGCGGTGATCCTGATCACCCACGATCTTGCGGTGGTCGCCGAGACGGCGCAGCGCGTGATCGTCATGTATGCCGGCAAAAAGGTGGAGGAGGCGGAGGTCGAAGACCTGTTCGGGGGGCCGCTCCACCCCTACACGCACGGTCTGATGGCATCGATCCCGCAGCTTGAGATCATGGGGGGTGGCGGCGCGGCGGAGGCGAATGGGCGCCTGAAGGAAATCCCCGGCATGGTGCCGGCGCTGACCAATCTGCCGCCCGGGTGCGCCTTCGCGCCGCGCTGTGCCTTTGCCGACGACCGCTGCCGCAACGTGGCGCCGGATTACGAGCAGAAGCGGCCGGGCCACTGGGCGGCGTGCTGGCATTCGGAGCGGTTCTATGGTTAGCGCGACGTTGGCGACCCCCGATACGGCGGCAAACCGGCCCGGCGCCGCGCCCGTGGGCAACGCGACCGTGCTCGACGTGGTCTCGCTCAAGAAGCATTTTCCGGTCAAGAAGGGACTGTTGCGCCGGACGGTCGGCCAGGTATATGCCGTCGACGGGGTCAGCTTCTCGATCAATGAGGGCGAGACATTGGGCCTGGTCGGCGAGTCGGGCTGCGGCAAGTCGACGGTCGCGCGCACGGTCCTGCGCCTCATCGAGCCGACCTCGGGCGCGATCCTGCTCGACGGCACGGACGTGACGCGCCTCGGCAAGCGCGCGATGCGGCCGTACCGCCGGCAAATGCAGATGATCTTTCAGGATCCGTTTTCCTCGCTGAACCCGCGCATGTCGGCCGGCGACATTGTGCGCGAGCCGCTGCTGGTGCATGAGCTCGACGCGATCGAGGAGGACATTACCGCCGAGCTGGCGGCGAAGGGCCGGCTGGGCGCCGCACCGCAGGTGCTGCGCGACGAAGCGGTAAAGATTGAAGAACAGGCGAAGTCGCTGATCCCGGGGTTTCGGCGCAGGCGCAAAGCCGAGCATATGAAGCGGGTGGGCGAGCTGTTCGACCAGGTCGGGCTGCGGCGCAGCCAGATGCACGCCTTCCCGCATGAATTCTCCGGCGGCCAGCGGCAGCGCATCTCGATCGCCCGAGCATTGGCACTCAACCCCAAGCTCATCGTCGCCGACGAACCGGTCTCAGCGCTCGATGTCTCGATCCAGGCGCAGGTCATCAACCTGATGATGGACCTGCAGCGCGAGCGGCGGCTCAGCTACCTCTTCATCGCGCACGATCTCGCCGTGGTCGAGCATATCAGCCACCGCATCGCGGTGATGTATCTCGGCAAGATTGTCGAATACGCCGACAAGAAGACATTGTTCACCCAGCCCAAGCACCCGTACACCGAGGCGCTTTTGTCGGCAGTGCCGGTGCCGAACCCAAAGCTGCGGCGCGAGAAAAAGCTGCTGCAGGGCGATGTCCCGAGCCCGATAAACCCGCCGCCCGGCTGCACCTTTCATACCCGCTGCCCCTATGCCGAGGCGCGCTGCCGCGAAGAAGTGCCGATGCTCAAGGAGATCGCACCCGGGCACGGGGTGTCGTGCCATCTGGTGAACTGAACGACGGCTGAGACAGCCGCCGCCGGGTTTGGCCGGGGCACCCCCGGTGCTACGCGTTGATCAGCGACAGCTCCTCGATGTCGAGGCCCTGGCGGAGGCGCGCCACCATCTCGTCCGGATCGAAATCGATGCCGACCGGGTTCTTGTCGTCCGGCGACCGCTTTGTCATCCAGTCGCGCCCGTCGCGAACATTGTGGAAATTGTCGAACAGCAGCTCGACCTGGTTGCGATCTGGATCATAGTAGTACATCGACGTCGTCATGCCGTGGTTGACGCAGCGATGCGGCCGGATGCCTTGCGCTTTCAGCCCATCGTAGTGGTCGGCCAGGTCGAGCGGATCGAAGGTGAAGGCGACGTGATGCAGCCCCACCTCGCCGCCGGCACGCGCGGTCTTGCCCTCGGCGGGCGCCTTATCGGCGAGCGGGCCGGGATCGATAAAGGCGACGCGGTGATGCTCGTCATCGTAGCTGATGAATGCGATCTGCTTGTTCTGGAACAGCAGATCGGCACCGAGCACCTTGCAGTACCACGCGATCATCTCGGCACGGCGGTTGGTCTGCAGCACCAGGTGCGAAAGCTTTTTGGGCGACGCCATGACCTTTTCCTCCCAGCGGCAGGCGCAATGACGCGATCGGTGCGCCCGAACGGCGCCGAAGTCAACCATGACGGCGCGTTGTGCGGGCACGCATGGACGCTCGCCGCCTGCCGCCCTATCTTCGCGGGAAGCAGTCCCGCTCGGAGCCCGCCATGACGCAATTCGGCATCGGCCAGCCGGTGCGCCGGGTCGAAGACCGCCGGTTCATCACCGGACACGGGCGGTATGTTGACGACATCGCGCGGCCGCGTCAGGCGCACGCCGTGTTCGTGCGCTCGCCGCATGCGCATGCCGCGCTCCGCAGGATCGATACCGCCGCCGCCGTCAGAGCGCGGGGGGTGGTGGCGGTGCTGACCGGCGCCGATCTTGCCGCCGACGGGCTCGGTCCCATCCCCTGCGTCAGCGGCGTCGCCGGCGCGGTGCTGCCGCTGCGGCCGGCAATGGTCGCCGACCGGGTCCGCCATGTCGGCGATACCGTGGCAATGGTGATCGCCGACAGCGCAGCCGCGGCGCGCGATGCCGCCGATCTCGTCGCGGTCGATTACCAGCCGCTGCAGGGGGTAGTGGAGACGGCGCATGCTCTCGATCCAGGCCGGCCGCTCGTGTGGGACGAGGCCAAGGGTAATCTTTGTTTCGCGTGGGAGGTCGGGGACGAGGCCGCGGTGGCGGCTGCCGCGGCGCAAGCCCGGCACAAAGTAGCGCTGACCCTGGTCAACAACCGCGTCGTCGTCAGCTCGATGGAGCCGCGTGGCGCCCTCGGCGAATACGATCCGGGTGAGGATACCCACACCCTATGGAGCTCGACGCAGGGCTCGCACTTCATCCGCAACCTGCTCGCCGAGCACGTCCTCCGCGTTCCGGAAAACCGTATCCGGGTCGTGACCCCCGATGTCGGCGGCGGGTTCGGAATGAAGCTGTTCTTGTATCCCGAGCACGCGCTGGTGCTGTGGGCCGCAAAACGCATCGGCCGGCCGGTCAAATGGCTGCCGGACCGCAGCGATTCGTTCGTGACCGACACGCAGGGCCGCGACAACCTCACGACGCTTACCCTGTCGCTCGATGAGAACCTCAAGTTCCTCGGCCTCAAGGTCGAGCTGCTGGCCAACATGGGGGCGTACCTGTCGAATTTTGCGCCGGAAATCCCGACCTTCTCCGGCGCGGTCATGCACAGCGGCGTCTACGCGATCCCGGCGATCCATGTGTCGGTCAAAGGCCTGTTTACCAATACGGTGCCGGTCGACGCGTATCGCGGCGCCGGCCGACCCGAGGCGGCTTATGCGCTGGAACGGCTGGTCAGCTTCGCGGCGCGCCAGCTCGGTGTTGCTCCCGACGAGCTGCGCCGGCGCAACCTGGTGGCCGCCGCCGCGATGCCGTACGCGACGCCGCTCGGGCTTGTTTATGACTCGGGCGATTTTGGGCGCAATCTCGACCAGGCGCTTCGCACGGCCGACGCCGGCGGGCTGCCCGCGCGGCGGGCGGCGGCGCGGGCGCGCGGCTGCTACCGCGGCCTCGGTCACGCGGTCTATATCGAGCAATCCGGCTTCCCGCCCGACGAGTTCGCGGAGTTGCGCTTCGACCCGTCCGGCACGTTGACGATCCTGATGGGTTCGCAATCCTCCGGGCAAGGCCACCAGACGGCGTACGCGCAACTGGCGTCGGAGAAACTCGGGCTCGACCTCGACAAGATCCGCGTGCAGCAGGGCGACAGCGCGGCAATCGCCTTTGGCCGCGGCACCGGCGGATCGCGTTCGATCCCGGTCGGCGGCGCCGCGCTGATGCACGCCGCTGAGAAACTGATCGACAAGGGCAAGCGCGTCGCGGCGCACCTGCTCGAGGCAGCCGCCGCGGACATCGCGTTCGCCGATGGCGCCTTTGCCATCGCCGGTACCGACCGCCGCGTCACCGTCGACGCAGTAGCCCGCGCCGCGTTCAATCCGGCGCAGCTGCCGCCCGATGTCGAGCCGGGTTTTGCCGAGAGCGGTCATTTCACGCCGCCGGCGCCGACATTTCCGAACGGCGTGCATGTCTGCGAGGTCGAGATCGACCCGGAGACCGGGGTGGTGCGGATCGAGCGCTACCTCGTCGTCGACGATTTCGGCGTCGTCATCAATCCGCTGCTGCTTGCCGGTCAGGTCAACGGGGGGATCGCCCAGGGAGTGGGCCAGGCGATGCTGGAGCGGACCGTCTTCGACCCGGAAAGCGGCCAATTGCTGAGCGGCACATTCAGCGATTACGCGCTGCCCCGGGCGGACGATCTGCCGCCGCTGGAATTCGCCTACAATGTCGTCCCGTGCCGCACCAACCCGCTCGGGGTCAAAGGCGCCGGCGAGGCCGGCGCAATCGGCTCGCCGCCGGCGCTGATCAATGCGATCGTCGATGCGCTCGGTGAATTTGGCATCGACCACATCGACATGCCGGCGACGCCTGAGGCGGTATGGCACGCTATCCGCGCTGCGACTTCACGGCAGCCGGTATGAGCGATGCGTTGCTGGATGTGGCGATCGCGGCAGCGCGCGCCGCCGCTGAAGCGATCATGCGCGTCTATGCCGAGCCCTTCGAGGTCATCCAGAAGAGCGACCAGACCCCGGTCACCGAAGCCGATCTGGCCTCGGAGCGGGTGATCGTCCGGATGCTGACCGAAGCCTTTCCGGACATCCCGATCGTCTCCGAAGAGACCGCGCCGGCAGACGGCTTCCGCCCGCCGGCGGCGC
>JAFAWI010000502.1 GCA_019241915.1 Alphaproteobacteria bacterium | reverse complement strand
ATCGACGTGACCCGCCGCTCGATCGAAGAAACCGCGGCGGCAATCTACAAGTTGCTGGCGCGTCGCCATGGCCTCGACGCTTGAGCGGGAGGGTGGCGCCGCTTGTTCTTGCCTCTGCCAGCGCGGCGCGCGCCGCGTTGTTGCGCGCCGCCGGGGTTGAGTTTGTGGTGCGGCCGTCGGGGATCGACGAAGCGGCATTCAAGCAGCGCTACCGTGCCGCCGGCGCTTCTGCCATCGACTGCGCTACAGCATTGGCCGAGGCGAAGGCGCTGGCGGTCGCGGCGCAAATTCCCGAATCGTTTGTTATCGGCGCGGATCAGATTCTGGTGTGCGGCGAAGAGTGGTTCGACAAACCGGCCAATCTGGAGGCGGCGGCGGCGCAGCTGCGTCATCTTTGCGGGAGAGAACATTCATTGGCGACAGCGGCTTGCGCCATACAAGGCGGCTTGCTGCTGTGGCGCGGTACGGCAACACCTCGCCTGACGATGCGCCGCTTTGGCGAGGGCTTTCTCGCCGATTATATTGCCGCGGAAGGAGAAGGTGCGCTCGGTTCGGTGGGTGCCTACCGGGTCGAGGGCAGGGGCGTGCAGTTGTTTTCCCGGATCGACGGCGACCATTTCGCGATCCTCGGATTGCCGCTGCTGGAGCTGCTCGCGTTTTTGCGCGGGCGCGGCTTGCTGAGAGAATGACGCGCGACGATGTCGATTACCGGAGCAGCCAGGCTTGCCGGCATCATGGGATGGCCGGTGGCGCACTCTCGCTCTCCGGCGCTGCACGGGTATTGGTTGGCGGAGTATCGGGCCGACGGTGCGTATGTGCCGCTTGCGGTTAAGCCGGAGCGCCTCGAACAGGCGTTGCGCGCGCTGCCGGCGCTGGGATTTCGCGGCTGCAACCTGACAATCCCGCACAAGCAGACGGCGCTGGTCGCGATGGACCGTGTCGATCCGGTGGCGCAGCGAATCGGCGCCATCAATACCGTGGTTGTCGACGCCAAAGGCGACCTGGAAGGCAGCAATACCGATGCCTTTGGCTTCCGCGAGAACCTCCGGGAGCAGGCGCCGCAATGGACGTCAGCGGCGGGTCCGGCGGTCGTTCTCGGCGCAGGCGGCAGCGCGCGGGCGGTCGTCGCGGCGCTGGGCGAAGCGGGCGTCGAACAGATCCGCCTCGTCAATCGGTCGCCGGGCCGCGCCGAGCGGCTGGCGAGCGATCTCGCCGTGCCGTCCGTGCGGATCACCGTGCATCGCTGGCCGCAACGAGCCGAAGCGCTGGATGGAGCGGCACTGCTCGTCAATACGACCAGCCTCGGGATGGTCGGCGAACCGCCGCTCGAGATCGATCTCGCGGCATTCCCGCTCACGGGCGTCGTTGTCGATATTGTGTACGTGCCGCTGGAGACAGGATTGCTTGCTGCTGCGCGTCGGCGCGGTCACACCGCCGTCGATGGTTTGGGCATGCTGCTGCACCAAGGAAGGCCCGGTTTTGCGGCGTGGTTTGGGGTCGCACCGCGGGTGACGTCGGGCCTCCGCGCCGCGATGCTGGCGACGTTCAGATGATCGTGCTGGGACTGACCGGCTCGATCGGCATGGGAAAAAGCACGGCGGCGGCAGTGCTGCGCCGCCTCGGCGTGCCGCTCTACGACGCCGATGCGGAAATCCATCGGATGCTGGGGCCGCGAGGCGCTGCCGTCGCTGCGGTCGGCAAGGCATTTCCGGGCGTCGGCGGCGCAGACGGCGGGATCGACCGCCGCGCGCTCGGGCAACGGGTCTTCGGCCGCCCCGAAGAATTGCGCCGGCTGGAGCGCATTCTCCATCCGCGGGTACGCGCGGTCGAGCGGCGCTGGGTGGCGCGGGCGCGCGCCCGGCACGAACGGCTCGTGGTGCTCGACATCCCGCTGCTCTTCGAGACCGACCGGATCGACCGCATCGATGGGGTCATCGTCGTATCGGCTCCGCGCCGACTGCAGCGCGAGCGCGTGATGCGCCGGGCCGGGATGAGCCCGCAGCGGTTTGCGGCCATTCTCGATGCGCAATTGCCGGATCGCGAAAAACGGCAGCGCGCCGACTTCGTGGTTCACACGGCGTTGAGCCGGGCGGCCGCGGCGCGCGAGCTTGCGGCTATCGTGCGGCGCGTCAAATCGGGGGGGTGGCGCCGCAGCCGGCGCCTGCGGCGCCTGCGGGGGAGAACGGCATGCGCGAAATCGTAGTCGATACCGAAACCACCGGCCTCGACCCCGCGCTTGGCCATCGCATTGTCGAAATCGCCGCGCTCGAGCTCATGCACCACGTCCCGACCGGCCGCAAATTTCACTGCTACGTCAATCCCGAACGCGACGTGCCCGAGGACGCCTATGCCGTGCATGGGTTAAGCGCGGAATTCTTGGCCGGCCACCCCCCCATTGCGGCGGTGATCGACGACCTCCTCGGCTTTCTCGGCGATGCCCCTGTTGTCATCCACAACGCGGAGTTCGATATCGCCTTTCTCAATGCCGAACTGGCGTTGCTTGGTCGTCCGCAGCTATCGTCGCGGTTTATCGATACGCTGTCGCTGGCACGCAAGCGCTTTCCCGGATCGCCCGCCAGCCTCGACGCGCTGTGCCGCCGTTTCGCCATCGACCTCACCGCACGCGACAAGCATGGCGCGGTGGTCGACTGCGGGCTGCTGGCCGCAGTCTATATCGAGCTGCTTGGCGGCCGCCAGCCGGGTCTCGATTTCGCGCCGCTTGAGACCGCCGATCTGGCGCTGGGAACGGGGATGCACAACCGCCCGCCCCGCCCGCCGAGACCGCATGCCGCGACCCCCGAGGAGCTGGTGGCGCACCAAGCCTTGCTCGCAACCATCGTCAACCCGATGTGGACGCTAGCCGGCTGAGGGCACCTCGCCGCCGGCTTGCTGCTCTGCCGCACTGCGGCGCAACAGCTCGGTAAAGTCGATCGGATTGACCATCAGCGGCGGAAACCCGCCATCGCGCGTCGCATCGGCGACGATGTTGCGGGCAAAGGGGAACATCAGGCGCGGCGTTTCGACCAACAGCACGGCCGCAAGCATGTCGCGCGGCACATTGTGGACGGTGACGACGGCACCGTACGATAGCTCCAGCAAGAACAGCGGGTCGTCGTTGAGTTTGGCGGTTGCCTTGACCGTCAACACGACCTCGTAGGTGTCCGGGTTCAGGTTATGCGCATTGACGTCGACGTTGATGTCGACCGACGGCGCCGCGGTCTGCTGTTGCAGGCTGTGCGGCGCGCGCGGGTTCTCGAACGACAGATCCTTGATGTACTGGGCGCTTACGATCAGCCGCTGCGCCGCCTCGGCGGGTGCCGCAGGGGTCTCTTGCTGCCCGTTGCCCGCGGTTGTTTGCGCCATGTCCGCCCTCGCCGCCACGCTCTGCGGCTCCCGCTAACACGGAAGGTAGGCGCCGGGCAATCGCCGACGCGGCGCTGCGGGAGGCTCGCCCGGCGTGCTCTGCTTGCCGCCGCTGCGGCAAATCCTTATCTAATCGGGAATGGTTGATCAGCGCGCCGTCGCGGACGGGACAGGAACCGATGGGCGATATTCCGCACTACTTCGACATCATCCTGTTTGCGATGGTGGCGCTATTTTTGGTGCTGCGGCTGCGCAGCGTGCTTGGCCGGCGCACCGGCAATGAGCGCCGGCGCGACCCGTTCCTGCGGCGTGCGGCGCCAGCCGCGGACAAGGCTGTGCCGCTCGGGCGAGCGGCACCGGCGCGCGCGCTGGCAAATGCCGCCCCACCGGCCGGCACGGTCGCGGCCGGATTGGCGGCGATCGCCGCGGCCGATCCTGGGTTCGAGAGCGGCCACTTTCTCGACGGGGCGCGGTCGGCTTTTCAGCTCATTGTCGCCGCTTTCGCCAAAGGCGACAAACCCGGCTTGCGACCGCTCCTCAGCGACGATACGTATGCCTCGTTTGCTTCGGCGATCGACGAGCGGAATACGGCGGGGGAGACGCTCGACACCACGATCGAGAACATCAAGGACATCGATATCGTAGAGGCCGGTCTGGATGGGCGGCGCGCGCGGGTGACGGTCAAGATCGTGTCCGACCAGATCAATGTGCTCCGGGCGCATGATGGCAGCGTGGTCGATGGCGACCCGCAGAAGCACACCGAAAAAACCGATTGCTGGACCTTCACCCGCGACACGCGGACGGCCGACCCGAACTGGGTTCTGGTCGCCACCGGCAGCGGCTGACCCAAATCGCGGGCCATGCCATCGCCACCGGTGCGGGTCGCGCTTCTCGTCACCTGCCTCGTCGATTTGTTCCGCCCCTCCGTCGGCTTCGCCGCGATAAAACTGCTCGAGCAGGCAGGGTGCTCGGTCGAGGTGCCGCGCGCGCAGACATGCTGCGGACAGCCGGCTTATAACTCCGGCGACAGGCTCGATGCCAAGGCGATCGCCCGCCGTGTCATTGCCGCCTTTGCCGGCTACGATTACGTCGTTGCGCCGTCCGGCTCGTGCGCCGGCATGGTCAAGGTTCATTACCCCGAGCTGTTCGCCGACGAACCCGAGACGGCGGCCCGCGCACACGAGCTGGCGACGCGGACTTACGAACTGGTCTCGTTCCTGACCGAGGTGCGGCAAGTGCGGGAGGTCGCGGCCCGTTTCGACGGCGCCGTCACCTACCACGATTCGTGCTCGGGCCTGCGCGAGCTTGCGATCAAGGCGCAGCCGCGCCAGCTGCTCGCATCGGTCGCCGGGCTGAACCTCAGGGAGTTGCCGGGCGCCGAAATTTGCTGTGGGTTCGGCGGCACGTTCGCGGTCAAATATGCCGACATCTCGGACAAGATGGCGCGCGACAAGGTCGCCGACATCGAGCGGCTCGGCGCCCGCTGCGTGCTTGCCGGCGATCTTGGCTGTCTGCTGCAGATTGCCGGCAAGCTGTCGCGCTCGGGCAGCGCTGTGGAAGCGCGGCACGTCGCCGAAATCCTCGCGGACATGGCCGCAGACACGCCGCCCATCGGCGCGCCGAGCGCATAGCAATGGAAGCGACCAGCCACACCTTCGCCGGCAACGCACGCGCCGGGCTCGCCAACCCGGTCCTGCGCCGCGCGCTGGACATGGCCGGCGCCGGGTTCCCCGCGCGGCGGGCGGAAGCGATCGCCCGCCTGCCCGAATTCGACGCACTGCGCGACGAGGGAAAGGCGATAAAGGACCATACCATCGGCCACCTCGACTTCTATCTGGAGCTTTACGAACGGCAGGTGACCGCGGCCGGCGGCGTCGTTCATTGGGCCCCTGACGCCGCGGCGGCGCGCGCGGCGGTGCTCGGCATCTGCCGGTCGGTCGGCGCCAAGACCGTGACCAAGGGCAAGTCGATGGTCGCCGAGGAGATCGCCCTCAACGAGCATCTCGAGGCGAACGGCATTACACCGGTCGAAACCGACCTCGGCGAATACATCATCCAGCTGCGCCACGAACCGCCGAGCCATATCATCGCGCCGGCGATCCATCTGATGAAGGAGCAGGTCGAGGCAACGTTTCGCGCGGCGCACACGGCGCTCGACCCGGCCCGGCCGCTCGCCGAGGCGCCGCTTCTGTGCGGCGAAGCCCGGGCGGTGCTGCGGCCGCAATTCCTCACGGCGGATGTCGGCATCACCGGCGCCAATTTTCTTGTCGCCGAGACCGGTTCCTCGATCATCGTCACCAACGAGGGCAATGGCGACCTGACGCAGACCTTGCCGAAAGTCCACATCGTCATCACCAGCATCGAGAAGGTGGTGCCGACGCTCGAGGACGCGGCGACCCTGCTGCGGCTGTTGGCGCGGTCGGCGACCGGCCAGGAATTCTCGTCGTACACGACGATGTCGACGGGCCCGCGCCGGCCGGGCGATCTCGATGGGCCGGAGCAATATCACGTCGTGCTGGTCGACAACGGCCGCACCGCCCTGCTCGGCGGCGAGTTTCAGGATATGCTGCGCTGTCTGCGCTGCGCCGCGTGCCTCAACCACTGTCCGGTCTACACCGCGGTCGGCGGCCATGCCTATGGCTGGGTTTATCCCGGGCCGATGGGCGCGGTGCTGACCCCGGCGCTGATCGGCCTCGACGAGGCCGGCGACCTGCCCAATGCGTCGAGCTTCTGCGGGCGCTGCGAGAGCGTCTGCCCGGTGAGGATCCCGCTGCCGAAAATGATGCGTCATTGGCGCGAGCGGCAATTCGCGCTGCGGAAGGCGCCCGCCGCCTACCGCTACGGTCTCGGGTTGTGGGCCTGGGTAGCGCAGCGCCCGGCGCTGTACCACGCTTTGGTCGAGGCGAAGGCGCGGCTGCTCGGCCGGCTTGGCCGGCGCCGCGGCCGTTTCCGCACGATGCCGCTCGCCGGCGAGTGGACGCGCGTGCGCGACATGCCGGCCCCCGAAGGGCGCAGCTTTCATGCGCTGTGGGCCGAGCGCGGCCGGGCGCGGCGATGACGGCGCGCGATGATGTCCTGGCGGCTGTTCGCCGCGGGCTTGGCCGCGGCGCGGTGTCGGATGCGGTTGCCGCCGAGCTGACGGCGCGGGTCGCGACGCACCGGCGCAACCTGATCCCGGCCCGCGCCGCCGCGCTCGAACCGGCGGCGCGGCTCCGACTGTTTGTCGACATGGCCGAGGCCGTCCAGACGACGGTGGCCCGCGTCTCCGACGCAGGCGACGTGCCCGGCGAAGTGGCCCGCTATTTAGCCGCGGAGAACCTGCCGGCTGAGTTGGCAATGGCACCCGATCCGGCGCTCGACGCTTTGCCGTGGGACGCGCGGCCATTGCTGCGCATCCGCCGGGGCAAGTCATCGCCCGAGGACGCGGTCTCGCTGACCCCGTGCCTCGCCGCCGTCGCCGAGACCGGCACGCTGATGCTGATGTCGGGCGAGCGGACCCCGACAACGCTCAATTTCCTGCCGGACACGCATATCGTCGTGGTGCGCAGCGGTCAGGTCGTCGCCACTTACGAGGATGGCTGGGACTTGCTGCGCGCCCGCGGCGCCCTGCCGCGCACGGTCAATTTCATCACCGGACCGTCGCGCACCGGGGATATCGAGCAACGCATCGAGCTGGGCGCACACGGGCCGCGCCGCTTGCACGTGATCCTGATCGACGATGGCGCGAGCGAAGCCGACGGCGAGCGATAGCGACGCCGCCTTGTGGCGCTGGGCGACGCGCGAGGTCAAGCGGATCGCGGTGCGGCCAACGCTCCCGCCATCAGCGCCCCCGAGGCCGCCGCCACCCGCGGCGCCACCGGATGCCCCGCGTCCGCCACCCATGCTGCGCCCGGCTCTCGATCCGGTCTTAGGACCCGACCGCGCGGCGGCCGAGCGCTTGAAGCGCGGCCGCTACAAAATCGAGGCCCGGCTCGACCTGCA
>JAFAWI010000337.1 GCA_019241915.1 Alphaproteobacteria bacterium | reverse complement strand
GTGTCGTCACGCCACAGCCCGGCCTTGTAATAGCGCCGCGCCGCCGCCGGGTCGTGCAGCGTGAGGAGGGTATTGGTCACAGGCCGAGGCGGCTGAGGTCGAGGCGGCCGCCGCCGTCGACCGGCGGGCACCAGTAATAGCCGCCGGACACCGGGCGAGAGAAGCGGAACAGAGCGTCAGGCGCGCTGTCGTCCAGGCCGGCCATGCGGCGCATCACGCGTTCATAGGGATCGAACGAGGCGCCGTAGGCGATGAATTCGAGACCCTGATGCAGCGCGTCAACCCACGGCATCGAGCGCCGCACCATATAGGCGGCCGGATCGTAGCTCTCCTGCGCGCTCACCTTGACGTGGGCGGTCGGCGGCGCGTCTTCGATCTCCTCGTTGCCGTCGCGGCGGCGGCCGATCATATGGTCGCACTCCTCGGGGAGGTAGCCGTGGAAATGCTCGAGGTCGTGCACCCAGCGCTGCACCGCGACAAAACTCGACCCGGCGCGGCCGGGGCCGCCTTCGGCGCAGATGGCGGCGGCAACCGCGGCGTCGCCCTTCGGGTTTTCGGTGCCGTCTTCATAGCCGGTGAGGTCGTGGCCGCCGCGGTAGACAAAGGTGTCGCGCACATCGGCGACCTCGAACGCGCCGCCGAGCAACGCGGTGAGGCTCCACGACCGGTCGAACACCTCGCTGCGGTCGGCGCCACGCAGCATCACCCAGAGCGCGTTCTGGGTCGACGGCACGATCGTGCCGGGACCGCTCATCGCCGGAAACACGCGCAGGCCCGGAACCGCGCAGCCCAGCGCGGCGACCAGCGGCACGCCGAGGCCGACGACGCCGTCGCTCGGGTCGAAGGAGCGCTGCAGCCGTGCCAGCGCCGGGCGCGGATCGCCGCCGGTGGCGACGCGGTAGGCGAGCGAGCGGCCGACCGGCAGGCAGGGTTCGAGGATTCCGGGTTGGGAATGCGCCGCGACCATGACAAATTCGCCCCGACGGCCAATGGAGGAGCGGCATGCTACAGGATTTGATGCCCCAGGCGGAACGCATTGCGGCAAAGCTGAAGGCGCGCAACGAGACGATCGGCATCGCCGAATCGTCGACCGCCGGGCTGTTGTCCGCGGCGTTGCTCGCGGTGCCCGGCGCCTCGGCCTATTTCATGGGTGGGGCCGTCGTCTACACGCGCATCTCGCGCGCCGAGCTGCTGCGGGTGACCGAGGCCGACCTCGGCGGCATCACGCCCTCGACCGAAGTCTATGCGATGCTGTTCGCGCGCAAGATCAAGGAGCGGCTCGGCACCACCTGGACGCTCGGCGAGACCGGCACAGCCGGGCCGACCGGCAGCCGCTACGGCCACAATGCCGGCCATTCCTGCGTCGCGGTGATCGGCCCCGGCGGCGAGAAGTCGATCACGATCGAGACCGGCAAGAGCGACCGGATGGACAATATGCGCGCGTTCTCGATCGCCGCGCTCGACCTGCTCGAACAGGTGATCGGCTGAACCTGGCGCTGCCGCGAGGCGGGCTGTGGCGCCGCTCGGTCTCGCCGACTGGGAGCTTGTCGGGGTGGCGCCGCTGGTCGGCAGCTTTGTCGGGGTCGCGATCGACCGCCTGCCCGACCGCCGGCCGCTCGGCTTCAGCCGCTCGCGCTGCGGTCATTGCGCCGCGGTGCTCGGGGCGCGCGATCTGGTGCCGCTGGCAAGCTGGCTGGCGCAGCGCGGCCGCTGCCGCCATTGCGGCGCACGGCTCGGCTGGTTTTACCCGGCGGTCGAGCTGGCGGCGCTCGGCGTCGCGCTGGCGGCGCTCGGGATCGATCGCGGCCGCGACGCGTGGATCGACGCGCTGTTCGGCTGGTGGCTGCTGACGCTTGCCTGGATCGATTGGCGCCGCCTGGTGCTGCCCGACGTGCTGACCCTGCCGCTGGTCGCCCTGGGGCTGGCGACGGCGGCGGCGTTCGCGCCCGACGAGCTGGGGGACCGGCTGGCCGGCGCCGCCGCCGGGTATCTGGGCCTGTGGGGTATCGCCTGGCTCTACCGCCGGCTGCGCGGGCGCGAAGGGCTGGGGATGGGCGACGCCAAGCTGTTCGCCGCGGCCGGCGCCTGGGTCGGCGCCAGCGGGCTGCCGAGCGTGCTCGCCGGCGCCGCGCTCGCCGCGCTGGCGGCGGCCGGCGCCATGATGCTCGCCGGGCGCCGGCTCGACCGCTACGCGGCGTTGCCGTTCGGGCCGTTTCTCGCGGCCGGCGCGTGGCTCGTCTGGCTGTTCGGGCCGCTCGCCTATTAGCGGCGCGGCGGTTGATTTCGCGCCGCGCTGCTTGTAGACCAATCGCCGCCCCGGCCCGCGTCCCCATCGTCTAGAGGCCTAGGACACCGCCCTTTCACGGCGGCAACAGGGGTTCGAATCCCCTTGGGGACGCCAAGCCATAATGAAAGCGCGGCCGGGCGCTTGGCCCCGATCTTGCTGCACCGGGAGCGGCGCGCGAGCGCGACGATCCAGAAAGCGGGGAGAGAGGGGATGTCCAGCGGATTTGGTCTCAACCGTCGGCGGCTGTTGGGCGCCGGGCTGGTGCTGGCCGGGACGCGCGCGCTCGGCGCGCCGTCGCTGATTTCGTCGGCGCGGGCCGCCGCGGCAGCCGACACGGGCCCGATCAAGGTCGGCATTCTCCATTCGCTGTCCGGGACGATGGCGATCAGCGAGGCGCCCCTCAAAGACGTCATGCTGATGCTGATTGCCCAACAAAACGGCAAAGGCGGCGTGATGGGCCGCAAGCTGGAGCCGGTGGTCGTCGATCCGGCATCCAACTGGCCGCTGTTCGCCGAAAAGGCGAAACAGCTGATCTCGGTCGACAAGGTTGCCGCCACTTTCGGCTGCTGGACCTCGGTCTCGCGCAAATCGGTGCTGCCGGTGTTCGAGCAGCTCAACGGCCTGCTGCTTTACCCGGTGCAGTACGAGGGGCAGGAATGCAGCCGCAACGTCTTCTATACCGGCGCGGCGCCAAATCAGCAGGCGATCCCGGCGGTCGATTATCTGATGGACCAGGCCCAGGTGAAGCGCTGGGTGCTGGCCGGCACCGACTATGTCTACCCGCGCACCACCAACAAGATACTCGAGGCCTATCTGAAGTCGAAGGGCGTCGCCGACGCCGATCTGATGATCAATTACACGCCGTTCGGCTATTCCGACTGGCAGTCCATCGTCGCGCAGATCAAGTCGTTCGGCTCCGCCGGCAAAAAGACCGCCGTTGTCTCGACGATCAACGGCGACGCCAATGTTCCGTTCTACAAGGAGCTCGGCAACCAGGGCATCAAGGCCACCGATATCCCGGTGGTGGCGTTCAGCGTCGGCGAGCAGGAGCTGGCCGGCATCGACACCAAGCCGCTGGTCGGCCACCTCGCGGCGTGGAACTACTTTATGAGCGGCGACAGCGCGCTCAACCATGAGGTCGTGGGCGCCTTCCAGAAGGCGGTCGGCGACGCCAAGCGCGTCTTCAACGATCCGATGGAAGCGCACTACATCGGGTTCAACATGTGGGTGAAAGCGGTCGAGAAAGCCGGCACCACCGCTGCCGACGCGGTGATCGACGCGATGGTCGGCGTCTCGCACCCGAACCTCTCCGGCGATTTCGCGACGATGATGCCCAATCACCATCTGACCAAGCCGGTGCTGATCGGCGAGGTGCAGGCGAACGGCCAGTTCAACGTGGTCTGGCAGACGCCGGGCCTGGTCGTGGCGCAGCCGTGGTCGCCGTATCTGCCGGAAAGCAAGAACCTGCTCGGCGACTGGCTGCCGCCGATGTCGTGCGGCAACTACGACACCACGGCCGGCAAGTGTCTCGGGACGCCCAAAAAAGCATGAGGGCGGTGTGGCGGGCGGCGGCGCGCGGACGGCGCGGCGTCGCCGCCGCGCTTCTGGCGCTGCTGCTGGCGCTGCCGGGTATCGCGCGGGCCGAGACGGACCCGTTTGCCGACATCGCATCGACGACCGCCAGTGTCGAGGCACACGGCGTGACGGCGCTCGCGATGTCGGGACACCCGCGCGCCGCGACGGTGATCGATGCGCTGCGCGACGGCAAGCTCTACGGCTGGAAGTGGGCCCAGCCCGACCAGC
>JAFAWI010000044.1 GCA_019241915.1 Alphaproteobacteria bacterium | reverse complement strand
GATCTCGTCCTCGCGCAGCCTGGCGACGTCCTCGCGGATCGCGTCGAGGCCCTGCAGCCGCGCGACCTCGTCCTCCAGCAGGCTCATCCGAACATCGCGATTCGCGCAGTGCTGCGCGCTCGGGCAGGTCGGGCGAACGGGCATCTCAGCGTCCCACACAACGACGGGCCTAATCGACGCCTTCCCGGTAAAGAAACCCTCAAGCCGCTTTGTAACACCCGTTGCCAGCCGCGGGTCGCTCTACGATAACGCGCCGCAATTGCCGCAATTGCCTGGCATTCTTGATGCGGTCGCGCGGCGGGGATGGGTGCCGGGAGTGGGGGCTGAGGTGACGGTCAAAGGTCCGGCTGTCGCACCGACGCCGGCAGCCGCAGCGGCGCCGGATACGCTGCGCGGCATTCTTTTGATGTGCGCCGGCGTCTCGCTGTTCCCGCTGATGAACGCGATGATGAAGCTGCTGAGCCAGCGCTATCCGGTGTTCGAGATCGTCTGGGCCCGGTTCACCGGTCACCTCATCGTCATGCTCGTCGTGTTCTGGCCACGCTATGGCCGTCGGCTGGTGGCAACGCGACGGCCGCTGGTGCAGTTCGGCCGCTCGGCGTTGATGCTGGCGAGCAATTCGGTTTTTGTGCTAGCCATCGGACACGTACCGCTGGCGACCGCGTCGGCAATCGGATTCACCTCACCGCTGATTGTCACAGCGCTATCGGTGCCGCTGCTGCGCGAGCCGGTCGGCTGGCGACGCTGGAGCGCGGTCGTCGTCGGGTTTTTGGGCGCGCTGCTGGTGATCCGGCCCGGCAGCGGTTTTCACGACCCGACCGTGCTGCTGCTGCTCGCTTCGGCCGGCGCCTACGCGCTCTATCAGATCGCGACGCGCTGGGTCGTCGCCTATGACAACGCCGCGACCGGGATCGTCTTTGCCGCGCTGCTCGGCTCGCTCGCCACGAGCCTGTTGCTGCCGTTTATCTTTGTGATGCCGAGAGGGTTCCTCGACATGGCGATGTTCCTGTCGCTCGGCTGTTTCGGCGGGCTCGGCCATCTTCTGGTGATCAAGGCATTTCAGGCGGCGCCGGCGTCGCTCATCGCGCCGCTCGGCTATGTCGAGCTGATCGGCACGGCGACGCTCGGCTACTTGATCTTCGCCAATTTCCCCGGCGCGCTGACCTGGACCGGCGCGCTGATCATCATTGCCTCGGGGCTTTACATTGCGATGCGCGAGCGCCGGCGCCGCGCGGCCGCGTAGCCGGCCCCCGACGCGAGCGCGCCGGGCGGCCGGCGAGCGACGCCTACGGCATCAGCACCTTGTCGATCACCATGATCATACCGTTGCTTTGGTAGACGTCGGGGATCGTCACGCGCGCCGCGTTGCCCTTGGCGTCGCTGACCCAGAAGACGCCGTTCTGCTCGGCAACAGTCAGCATCCCGCCCTGCGCGCTCTTCAGCATCAGCTTGCCGCCCGGCGCGGTCTTGATCGCCGCTTCCAGCGCCTTGCGGTCGTAGCGGCCGGGGACGACATGGTAGGTCAGCACAGCGGTCAAGGTGCCTTTGTTCTCGGGCTTCAGCAGATTGTCGACGGTGCCCGGCGGCAGCGCGGCGAACGCCTCGTTGGTCGGCGCGAACACCGTGAACGGTCCCGGCCCTTGAAGCGTCGGCACCAGCCCCGCGGCCTTGACCGCGGCGACCAGCGTCGTGTGGTCTTTCGAGTTGACCGCGTTATCGATGATGTTCTTGGTCGGGAACATCGCGGCGCCGCCGACCATCGGGTCGGTCTGCGCCATCGCGCCGAACCCGACGGTGAGGGCAAGCGCGGCGGCGGTGAGCGTCAGCTTGAGTTTCATCGTGAAGCTCCTTGTGGCGATGGGACGAGCTGCCTCGCGAGCGTGTCGAGCAGTCCGTCGGTGCGGTTACGCACTTGCGGCGGCGGCGGATGCAAGCTTGGGCGAGATTCTTTGCAACTTCGGGGCGGGCGAAGCCCGCTGCGAGCAGCGCGGCCCAGCCTTCATCGATTGTTAGCGAACGGCGGCGTAGGCTCGCGGCCGGATGGCTCTCCGGAGCGGGTGATGTCCGCCGATCATGTGAACCAGATTTTAGCCTGCGCGGCGATCCTCATCGCCGGGTTGGTGCTGCGCTTGTCGCCGTCTTACGTGCGCGCGGCCTTTTTTATCGTGATTTTCGGCACCGGTCTGCTGGCGGCCATGGCGACGCTCGCCGACAGCGCAGCGAGCGCCGCGGTGATGAGCCTGTTCGGCTAAGATCGGCCGCGCCGGGCCGTTTCGCGCGGTTCGCCGACGGCCCCTCAGCCGTTCCCCGTGCCTCGCAGGAATGTCGGCAGCCCGCCTTTGTCGGGGCCCCATTTCTTGCGGACCTGCCTTTCCACCGACAATCCGGTTGCGGTGGTGCTTTCGCCGGTTGTCTCGGTCGTGCCGCCGTCGCGCGCCGCCGGTTGCTTGCGTACGCCCTTGACGATGCGGTCGATCGTCGCCTTTTCGCGCATATGGCGGCGCACCGCCCGTTCCGCTGCCTTGCTCATGCCCGCTACCGTACATACAGCCGCTTACTGCGCGGCCTCCTAACCTAGGTAAACCCGCGAGCGCGGCCGAAGGTCCCCGTCCGGCCGCGACACCGGCAGCGGGGTTCGGGCGACCGCCCCGCAGCCGCGGGCGGAGACCGAAAGCGGATGCGATACGACGGTTATCGCCGCGGCGCCTCGACCGGGACGGTACCGAGCTCGCCGGGGGTCGAGACCTCGAGAATTTCGATGTCGTCCGAGGTGCGCAGCTCGTTATGGATGCAGCCGCCGGGGATGAACATCGCGTCGCCGGCTTCCATCCGCACCGTCGGCGCATTGTCGAATTCGAGCTCGACCCAGCCCTTGAGACAATAGACAAACTGGCTTTCGCAGGTGTGGTAATGCCAGCCGGTCGGCTCGGTCATGCCGTTCTTGGCCTTCATCAGCGTGCCGCGCATCCGGCCGCCGCTGCCTTCGCCGACCCCGAGGTCGCGATAGGTGAAGAAGTCGCGGCGGCCCGGGGTCATCACCGGCGTCTTGGCGCTCGAATGCACCGGCTTCATGCCGGCGGTCACGCTGATCGGCGATACGTCGTTGGCCATGTCACCCTCCCTGGAAACGGTCTCGCCAGCATAGGGCGACCCACCCGTTTTTGGAACGCCGCAATACTCGTGCAACAGACGCCCGAAAATCCTCGGGCTCAGCCGCGCCCGTGGCTGAAATAAAGCCCGGCGACGACCAGCGCGGTGCCGAGGCCCATCAGCGCGAACGCCACCGGCGCGCGGGCGCGTCCCTGGCGGCCCTGGTTGAGACCGATCCCCATCAGCACAAAGCCGAGGATCGTCAGCAGGTCGAGCCCCTGAAAGAAATCCTTGGTAAGCGCTTCCATCAGAAGCGCGAGGCGGCGAACGCTGCGATATCGATCGCCGGCTTGCGGCCGGCAACGAGGTCGGCGACGACCCGGCCGGTCATCGGCGCCGCGGTCATCCCGACATGGCCGTGCCCGAACGCGTAGATCACGTCCGGCGTCATTCGCGACGGGCCGAGCACCGGCAGCGAATCGGGCATTGACGGGCGGTGGCCCATCCACACCGAGATGCGCTCCTCCGGATGCGCGCGTGCCAGACCCGGCAGCATGCGCCGGCCTTGTTCGAGGAGGATGCGGGCGCGGCGCCAGTCCGGCGCGGCGTCGAGGCCGGCGAATTCGACCGTGCCGGCGAAGCGCAACCCGCTATCCATCGGCGTCGCGACAAACTTGCCGTCGCCGTCGGCAGTGGGGATGCGCGGCATCGCCTCGGGGTCGCGGATCATCAGGTGGTAGCCGCGCTCGGTTTCGAGCGGCACCCGGTCGCCGAGCGTCGCGGCAAGCGGCTTCGACCAGGCGCCCGCCGCCACCACCGCCGCGTCGGCCGCCAGTTCGCCGGCGTCGGTCTTGATCGCGGTCAGTCGGCCGCCGTCGAGCCGAAAGCCGAGCGCCCTGGCGCGCATCACAACACCGCCGCTGCGCACAAAATGCTCGACCAGCGCGCTCACCAGCCCGAACGGGTTGCTGGTATGGCCGTTCTCGCGCACCAAGAGGCCGTGCACGTAATCGCGCGACAGCGCCGGTTCGAGCTGACGCAGCCCGTCGGCGTCGAACGCGTCGACTTCGACCCCGTTCTCGCGGCGCAGCACCCAGGCGAGCCCGTCCTTGGCCAGCGACTGGGCGCTGCGGTAGACGTAAAGATGGCCGCGCTGGTGCACCAGGTGCTCGGCGCCGGCATCCTTGACCAGCGGCCGTAGCGCCGTCAGCGTCGCGGCAACCAGCGGCCGCAGCGCCCGCGCCTGCGCATGCACCTTGTCCTCGGTGCCGGCGCGGACAAAGCGCCAGAGATAGGGCACCACCGATGGCAGGTACCTCCAGCGCAGCGACAGCGGCCCCAACGGGTCGCGCAGCCAGCCCGGCACCTTCTTGACGATGCCGGGCATCGCCATCGGCGTCACCGAAGAGGCGTTGAACGCGCCGGCATTGCCGAACGAGGCGCCCTCGCCCGGCACCCCCGGCT
>JAFAWI010000565.1 GCA_019241915.1 Alphaproteobacteria bacterium | reverse complement strand
GTAGGTCGGGCCGCACCACAGCGCGGCAGCCGCGAGCAGCTTCACATCGCCGCCGCCGAGCCAGCCGCGCGAGAAGCACAGTGCGCCGACAACAAAGACCAGCGCCGCGCAGCCGAGCGAGGCCAGCGCGATGTAAAGGCTGGGATTGCCGATGAGGTAAAGCGGCCACATCAGACACAGCGCCAGTACCAGCGGGTTGGGGATGATCAGCCGGCGCAGATCCTCGAACGCCGCGGCGATCATCAACGCGGCAAAGCCGGCCAGAGCAACGATTTGCGATGCGGCCATCATCGAACCCCCGAGTTCCGTCTCTAGAACCGCAGCCGCACGCTCGCGGCCGCGTCGCGGGGCGCGGATGCGGCAGGACCGGCAGAGGAACGAGGCAGGGCGGACATGACGGCGCTCCGGATTGGACCGGGCGCATCTTTTCCAACATTGGTTAACGAAGGCATAACTCGGCGCAGCGGCCGGCCCGTGCCGCGCCATTCCCCGTTCTTCACTCCCGTAACCTTTTCTTAAAAGCGTGAGTTTAGCTTCGCCGCAGCCGCCCCGTGCGGTGACGGCAATTATCGGAGCGGATGCTCCAAGGGGCCGGCGTGAGGCTGTTGAACCTGGTGAAGCGATGGCTTTCGGCGCTCGATGAGCGCGGCGCCACCGCAGTGGAATTCGCGATCATCAGCACCAGCTTCATGGTGATGCTGCTGGCGTCGTTCGAATTCGGCTACATGCTGTTCGTTCAATCCGCCCTCGACAACGCGGCGCGCGACGCCGCCCGCCTCATCCGCACCGGTCAGGCGCAAACCAGCGCCAACCCCACCTCGACATTTTCGACACTGTTGTGCAACGAAATCAGCCAGCTGATCGGTTGCGGCAGCATCGTCTACCAGGCCCAGGTGTTCAACGACTGGAATTCCGCTCAGACCGCCGTGAACAATCCGCCGCCGCGCGACAAGAACGGCAACATGGTCAGCGCGGGCTTCACCGCCGGCACCGCCGGTCAGATCATGGTCGTCACGGTCAGCTATAACTACCCGTTCTTCACACCCTGGGTCAGCAGCATGGTCGGCGGCAGCACCGGCACCGCCTACCTGCAGTCGGTCGTCGTATTCCAGAACGAGCCCTACTGATGAAAGCGGCCAAGCAAGAACCTCGCAGCCCAAGCCTGCCGCGGCGCCTGCGCCGGCGGCTGGGCGCGCTGTTGCGCAATTGCCGGGCGACCGCGGCGATCGAATTCGCCTTTGCGCTGCCGATCCTGTGCGGCATGGTGTTCGCGATGTACGAGGTGACGCAGGGCGTCATCTGCTACATGCGCGTCGCCGACGTCGCCAACACGGTCGGCGATCTGCTGGGCCAAGCGACGATTGCCCAGGGCGGTGTCGGCAACAACGATTTCGACAACATGTACATTGCGGCGCAGCTGGTGCTGGGCAACACCACCGGTAACAGTCTGGGTTTGGCGATCGCCAATGTCTATTACGACGCGAACGGCAAAAATCCGACAGTGTCCTGGCAGGTCGAGCGGGGCGGCGCCGCGGCGATGACCAACGCCGCCACCTTCGTCAATGGGCTCGGCACCGCCAACGGCAGCACGCTGGTGATCAAAACGACATACACGTACACGTCGCTGCTCAATTACTTCATCACGACGCCGATCGTGATCAGCGCGCAGGTTGCCGCGCAACCGCGCAACCTGCTGCCACCGGCTTATCCCCAGGGCACGCCGTGTCCTCCAGCGAACGGCTCGCAGAGCTGCAGCTGAGTTTGCGGCTGGCGACCGGCGGAGCCGGCCGAATAATACTGAAGATTCGGTAACCCGCGCTGCGGCGGGCTCCGGCTTAAGCGTTTTTTAAAGCGGCGGCTGTTTGATCGGCTTTATCGACAATCCAACGATTCGGTGTCAGGTGACAAAGCTTCCGACATCGCCAGAGCCCCGCCCCGCTGCAGCGCCTTCGCCCGGCAAACCGCACCTTCTGCGCTGCTGGCGCGGCCTCACCGCGCGGCTGATCCGGGATACCCGGGGCACGACCGTGGTGCTGATGGCAGTAAGCCTGCTTGCCTTAGGCACCGCTACCGCGGTCGGCATCGACTTCGCCCGCGGCTTGAACTTCAAGACGTCGCTGCAGGGCGCGGTCGACTCGGCCGCGATCGCGGGCGCCAGCGTCTACCTGAACAGCGGCTATTCGAGCCAGGCGACGACAGCCGCGACCAATTACATGACCAAGGCGCAGGCCAGCTTGCCAACCAACAACGGCGTGACCACCACGATAGCGGTCAGCAATACCGCACCGTGGACGGTGACCGTTACCGCCAAGGCCTCGATCAATTCGAGCTTCAACGGCGTTCTCGAAAACCAGATCCCGGTCCAGGTGACCGCCACGGCACACGGTCCGACCAACCCGAACATCGATTTCTACCTGCTGCTCGATTCCTCGCCGTCGATGGGTATTGCCGCAACAGCGGCCGGTATCCAGACGATGATCAACAACACGCAGGGCCAATGCGATTCCCCCCCCAACGGAGGATCGTCCTGCGGCTGCGGGTTCGCCTGCCATGAAAGCAATCCCTCAAGCGAAAGCCATTATGTGGCGACCGGAACCATGAATAACGGTCACCTCTGCACGGCTTCGAACAACTACCAATACTGCCAGGCTTCGGGCACGGGGAACCCCGGCGGCGAAGACAATTATGCCCTGGCGCGCAGTCTCGGCGTGACGCTGCGCATCGACAATCTGCTGACGGCGACAAAGAACCTGATGACCACGGCGACGACGACGGAACAATCGAACAGCGCCACCTACCGGGTCGCCATCTACACTTTCGACGTCGCGGTCAACACGATTCAGACACTGACCTCGAACCTGACCACAGCGCAAAACAGCGCCAACAACATCCAAATGCTGCAGGTGTATTCCAACAACATGCTGACCTCGTCCAACGACAACAGCGACGAGGACACCAACTACGACCTGGCGATGAACACGATCAACACGAAGATGCCGAACCCCGGCAATGGCACCACCGCGGCCGGCGACACGCCGCAGGAAGTGTTGATGATCGTCACTGACGGGGTCGAGGACGAGTATCAGTGTCCGGCGCAAAATCCGACGTCGTATACCGCCTGCCGGCAGCAATACCTGATGAACTCGAACACCGACTGGTGCTCGACCGTCAAGAACCGCGGCATCCGTATCGCCGTGCTGTACACCACTTACGACCCGATCCCCAACAACGGGTGGTATGCGAATTTTGACGGCTCGGGGAACGGGGTCTCCTCGTTCCAGTCGCAGATTGCCGGAACGCTGCAGTCGTGCGCCTCGCCGGGGCTTTACTTCCAGGTGAATACCGGCGGCGACATTTCGGCGGCGATGAGCGCGCTGTTCACCAGCGCGGTGCAATCGGCCTACATCTCGAACTGACGGCTACGACGGCGGCGTGTTGCGCGCCGCCGTCGCCGACAGGATGGCGCGGCTGCGCGCGTCGGGCGGCAGCCGCCGCAGCGTGTCGTAAAGCGCGATGTTGTGATCGACCGCGGCCGGATCGAGATCGCGGCGGGCGATGTCGCGTGCCGCCCTTTCGTCGCCCTTCAACCCATAGATCAGCGCCAAGGTCTGACGCTCTTGCGGCGTCGCGCCCGGGCTGTAGGCCAGTGGCCGCAGCAGCGCGACCGCGCCGTCGTACTTCTCGCTGAGCGCCAGCGACAGCGCCAGATCGAGCGTCAGCGACCGGTCGCCCGGGGCCAGCTGCAGTCCCTGCTGATAGCGGATCTGCGCCTCCGCGTGCTGGCCGATGAAATCGTCGGCCACCCCGATCAGCAACAGCAGCTTCGGATCGTCCGGTGTGCCCTGGTAGGCGAGCGCGAGCGGGCTGCCCGCGAGGTCGGGACGGCCGGTCCGCAGATAGGCCTTGGCGAGGCCGCGCAAGGCGCCCGGCGCCGTCGGCGCGAGCTTCAGCGCGGCATTGTAGTTGGTGATGGCCTCGTCAGGGTTGCGCATGTCGAGCAAGGTGTCGCCGAGCGCGATCAACGGCTCGGGGTTGTTCGGCTGCATCGAGGCCGCGTGGCGATAGAGGCTGACCGCATTACCGTAATCGCCGGCGATGCGCGAGGCCGAGGCGATGTGCATCGTCGCCTCGTAGGTGATCGCGGGCGTGTTGCCGTCGCGGCCGTTGGTGGTGAGCGGATCGAGGTGCAGCGACGGCAGGTCTTCGCAGCCCGTCAGCCCGGCCAAGCCCACCAGCAGGCTGAGGGCGGCTAAGTTTTGAAATCGCCTCATCTTTGCCTGCTCGTCCCCGCGATGAATCGCCTAGGCGGTTTGTCGAACGGCCGCGAGCCGACTATGGGTTCCCCCGCCCTGGGCGTCGATGGTGTGAAAAAACGGGCGCGGGCGCAAGGACTTGATGCAACCCCTGGGATAGGCTCGCCGAACGCTGTGCGCGGCACCGGCGAATCGGCCTAATGACCGGCCTGCGCGGCCAGGGCACGGCGTACCGCATCGAGCGCCTCCTCGGCGCGCGCCGCGTCGGGACCGCCCGCCTGCGCCATATCCGGCCGCCCACCGCCGCCCTTGCCGCCGAGAATCTCGGCGCCGGCGCGCACCAGGCCGACGGCGTCCAAACGCGGCGTAAGGTCGGACGTGACACCGACCACGATTGCGGCTTTGCCGTCGTCGCGCGCGACGACGGCCACCACCCCCGAGCCGATCTTGCGCTTCAGATCGTCGGCCAGCGAGCGCAGCTCGCGACCGGGTACGTCGTCGACGACGCGGCCGTCAAAGGCGACGTCGCCGATCTTGGCCGCGGCCGGCGCGGCGGCATGGCCGGCGGCGGCGCCGGCCAGCGCGCGGCGCAGCTCGGCCAGCTCGCGCTCGAGCCGGCGCTGCTCGTCGACCAGACGCGCGACCCGCGCCGGCAGCTCGGCCGGGCTGGTTTTGAGCGCGCCGGCGGCCTGCTGCAGCACGTCCTCCTCGCCGGCGACATAGGCTTCGGCGGCGGCCCCGGTCAGCGCCTCGATGCGGCGCACGCCGGAAGCGACCGAGCCTTCGCCGACCACCTTGAAGAGGCCGATATCGCCGGTGCGCCGCACATGGGTGCCGCCGCACAACTCGACCGACCAGGGGTGTTCCTCATGGTCGTGCGCACCCATCGAGACGACCCGCACTTCGTCGCCGTATTTTTCGCCGAACAGCGCCATCGCACCTTCTTCGATCGCCTTGTCGGGACTCAGCAGGCGGGTGCGCACCTCGCTGTTGGCGCGAATGCGCGCATTGACCTCGGCCTCGATCGCGGCAATGTCGTCATGGCCGAGCGGGCGCGGCTGGCTGAAATCGAAGCGCAGGCGGTCGGGCGCGACAAGCGAGCCCTTTTGCGTCACGTGCTCGCCGAGCCGGTGGCGCAGCGCCTGGTGCAGCAGATGGGTGACCGAATGGTTGGCGCGCAGCCGCCGGCGGCGCTCGCCGTCGACGCGCAGCTCGACGCTGTCGCCGACCTTCAGCTCTCCATGGGCCACCGTGCCGAGATGAACGAACAGATCGCCCGCCTCGCGCGCCGTGTCGCGCACCGCCAACTCGCCGCCCGAGGGCGAGAAGATCGATCCGGTGTCGCCGACCTGGCCGCCGGACTCGCCGTAAAACGGCGTCTGGTTGACCACCAGCGCGATCTCGTCGCCCGCCTGCGCGACCGCCACGCGTTCGCCGCCCTTGAGCAGCGCCAGGACGATGCCCGCCGCCGTCTCGGTCTCATAGCCGAGGAATTCGGTCGGCCCCAGCTCCTCGCGCAGCGCCAGCCAGGAGGCGCCGGTCGCGGCCTCGCCCGAGCCGACCCAGCTCTTGCGCGCCTCCTCGCGCTGGCGCGCCATCGCCGCATCGAACCCGGCATGCGCGACCCGGCGATTGCGCACGCGCAGCACGTCCTCGGTGAGGTCGAGCGGAAAGCCGTATGTGTCGTAGAGACGAAACGCGATCTCGCCCGGAAAATCCTGACCCGCGCCGAGCTTGGCTTCCTCCTCGTCGAGCAGGCGCAGGCCCCGCTCCAGCGTTTGCTTGAAGTTGGTT
>JAFAWI010000192.1 GCA_019241915.1 Alphaproteobacteria bacterium | reverse complement strand
AGCGCAATTGTCGTAATGGTCGAGCAGCACGATCGGCCCCTGCCCGGGCGATGGCTCCGGCATCGCCTTGGCGCGCGCCAGCGCGGCCTGCAGCGGCTCGATCTTGTAAACAAAGGCGTCACGCTCGACCCAGGCGCGGTCGAGCAGCTCGTCGCGCAGCCGTTCGGCGAGGTCGCGCTCGCCATCGGTCACCACCACCGCCGACAGCCCGGCATTGGTGATGTCGGCATGCGGGAAGCCGGTGAACAGGCTGGCGATCAGCGCCCCCTCCCCGGTCATCGCGGCGCAGCGCTGCTGCAAGTCGCGGTTGGGGTGATCGTCGGTTCCCTGCCGCATCACATGCGGCAGCATCGGCACGTTGCCCCAGGCGATTACCGGCCGCGCCTCGCCGCGGATCGTGCGGATCAGCACGTCGCCGGCGCGCTTCGCGGTGTCGTAGGTGTCGACATGCGGGTAGGTGCGATAGCCGGCGACGACGGTCGCATTGTCGATCATCGCCGGGTAGAGATTGGCGTGCATGTCGTACGACACGGCGGTCGGCGTCGCCGGGTCGATCGCGCGGATGCGGCGCAGCAGTTCGCCCTCGCCGTCCTCACAGCTCTCGACGACCATTGCCCCGTGCAGGTCGAGCAGGATGCCGTCGAAGCCGCCTTTTGCGACGGCCTCGCAGATATGGCTGGCGATATGCTCGAACGCGGCGTCGTCGACCGGTCGCGACGGCGGCGCCCCGGCGGCAATGGGCAGCACGATGTCAGCTTTCTCGCGGTCCGCGATGTCGAGATAGGCGCCGAGACCAGAGCCCGTGCCGCGATAGGCTGCGATCGCGTCTCCGCCGTAGAGCGGCCCCGGCCCCCTCTTCCCGAAACTCGGCCCAAAGCGCGCGAGCGGGGTCGGCACCGGCGAAAACGTGTTCGTCTCGTGCTTCATCATCGCGAGCAACAGGCGCATGATCGCCTCCGCAAGGTTCGACGCGGGACGATAGCGCCCGCCGGGGGACAGCGCCATGCACCGCAGCACCGACCGCATTCTGACGACCCATGCCGGCAGCCTGCCGCGCGACGACGACCTCGGCGCGCTTATCCGCCAAAGGGTCCAGGGCGAGACACTCGACGAGCCCGGGTTCGCGGCGCGGGTCGAGGGCGCGGTCGCCGACGTGGTACGCCGCCAGGCCGAGGCCGGGATCGATATCGTCGCCGACGGCGAGCAGGGCCGCGTCGGCTTTATCCCGTATGTCAACGAGCGGCTCGCCGGGATCGAGCCGAGCCCCCAGGTCGAGGCCGCCAACTACTGGGCGCTGTCGCGCGAATACGTGGCGTTTCCGGCGTTCTACGCGTGGGCGTCGTCGCAGCCCGGCGCCGCCGGTGTCGCCGGCCGCACCCGCTGGGTGTGCAGCGGGCCCGTTTCGTACAAGGGCCATGCGGCGCTGCAGCGCGACATCGACAACCTCAAAGCCGCGCTCGTCGGCCGGCCGCATGTCGAGGCGTTCATGCCTGCGGTGTCGCCGTCGAACCTGGCCAACTGGAACCGCAACGAGCATTACCCGAGCGACGAAGACTACCTCGTCGCGCTCGCCGACGCGCTGCGTGAGGAATACAAGGCGATCATCGACGCCGGCCTCGTGCTGCAGATCGACGACCCGCTCTTCGCCTCGTATTACGTGATGCATCCCGAGCTCAGCGTCGACGACTGCCGCAACTGGGCGGCGCACCGCGTCGAAATCCTCAACTATGCGCTCAAGGGGCTGCCCGCCGACCGCATTCGCTACCACACCTGCTACAGCATCAACATCGGTCCGCGCGTCCATGACATGGAGCTGAAAAACCTGGTCGACCTGATGCTGCGCATCGATGCCGGCGCCTATTCGTTCGAGGCCGCCAACCCGCGCCACGAGCACGAATGGCAGGTGTGGGAGACCGTCAAGCTGCCGGCCGGCAAGAGCCTCATCCCCGGCGTCATCACCCATTCCTCCAACATCGTCGAGCATCCCGAGGTCATCGCCCAGCGCATCGGCCGCTTTGCCGGCGCGGTCGGCCGCGAGAATGTGATCGCGGGTGCCGATTGCGGCTTCGCCAGTTTCGCCTCGACCTGCGAGGTCCACCCCAGCGTCGTCTGGGTCAAGCTCGCTGCGCTCGCCGAAGGGGCGCGCCTCGCCAGCCGGGCGCTGTGGCGCTGAGCGCCGGCACGGGATGGGGCGCGTGAACTGGTTCTGGAGAACATTGGCCGGCCTCTTCGCCGCCTGCATTGCTGCGCCCGCGCCGGCGGCGAGCACCGACCCGCAGCTCAGCACGATCGCGGTCGAGGCGCGGCAGGCGATTGCCGTCATCAACTGGTTCTATGTGCAGCACCGCGCCTGCCCGCAACCGGCGCGGGCCGACGAGCTGTCCGCGATGCAGCGCGAACTCGGCGACGGGTTCACGATCGAGCCGCGTGGGCAATTCGTCGAGATCCGCGGCATCGCCATGACCAGCGGTTGGTTGTACTACGCGCCGGCCAGCCATCCCGACCGCTGCACGCTGTGGCGCAAGGTCGGGTTCGATCCCGCGTTGATCTGGCGTCGCCACCGCGACGGCGGCAAATGGGCCTACGACCCCGGCGACGGCGGCGCCGAGCAGCCGATCAAGCTGCCGCAATAGCGCCGGCGGAATTAGCGCTGGGTGGCGCTCAGGCCGCGCTGGGCATCCGCCGGTCGGCCGGCCGCGCCGCGTGCCGGTCGTCGCCGACGATCTCGGCGGCGCGGCTGCGCAGCGCGCTGCGCGCCGCGGCGACGCTGGCTCGCCGGCCGGCGAGGTCGAACACGCCGGCGCGCCGCAGCATTGCCGTCGCGCCGCCGGGCGCCGCCGCCGCGTGCGGCGCCGGCGCCAGCGGCAGCCACCAGCCGCGCAGCGCCCAGAGGCCCAGCCCGAGGCCGGCCGCCGCGCAGGCCGCGGCGACCGCTCCCTGGTAAAAGACGTAATCGGCGGCCAGATACGCCGGCCCGCCGGCAACCACCAGGCGCGGCAGCATGACCCGAACGGAGCGCCGCGCCCCGCTTCCCGTCATCGCCGCGGCAAGCACGAGCGACAGCGCGCAGCCGCCCGCTGCGCAAACCAGCATCTGCGCGATTTGATCCTGCACGTCGCACCTACTCTACCGACCGAAGGGGGAAATCCTCGCGAACGAGCGTCCGAGGAAGATGCTTGCGGCGC
>JAFAWI010000135.1 GCA_019241915.1 Alphaproteobacteria bacterium | reverse complement strand
GCTGAACGATGAGGGTTGCGATGGTGATGCGCACCAAGCCTTTGCTGTGGGCTATAGCTTTGATGCTGTCCGCCGGCATCGGCAGTGCTTTGGCGCAGCAGCCGACCCCGGCGGCGCCGGCGGCAGTACCGGCGGCGGGCCTCCCGGTGATCGTCGTCGACGTGCAGGCGCTGCTGCAAAATTCGAAGGCAGCCAAGATGGTGCGCCAGCAGATCGAAGCCAAGCGCGCCGATTACGCCAAGGAAATTTCACATCAGGAAGAGACGCTGCGGCAGGAGCGGGACGCGCTGCAGCGGCAGCAGGCCTCGCTGTCGGCCGAGCAGCTCAACGCCAAGGGTCGCGACTTCCAGGCCAAGGTCAACGAGCTCGACCGCGATGTGAACGCCAAGCGCCAGGCGCTGGAACGCTCGAACGCCGACGCGTTGCAGAAGATCCAGGAGGTGATGGTCAAGATCATCACCGACATCGCCAAGGATCGCAAAGCCAACCTGGTGTTTCAGCGCAGCGAGCTGGTGCTGTTCGACCAAGGCTTCGATGTCACCGATCAGGTGCTGCAAAAGCTCGACGAGCAGCTGCCAACGATGACGGTCAATTTCGTCGCCCCGGTCGCGGCCAATGCGCCGGAAGCCAACCCGGCGCAGGCGCAGGCGCAGCCGGCGGCGAAGCCGGCAAAGAAAAAATAGCCGCGGCCCGACCGGGTGCGCGACGAATGGCCGACCCCCGCTTCTTCCATCGTGCGGGGCCGCATTCGCTGGGGAGCCTGGCGGAGCTAAGCGGTGCCCGGCTGGGCAACGCGGCGAATCCGGCGCAAATGATCGAGGATGTGGCGCCGCTCGAAACGGCGGGGCCGGCCGACGTGACATTTCTCGACAACCGCAAGTACATCGAGGCCTTCGAGACATCTGCCGCGGGCGCGGCCTTCGTCACCGAGGCGCTGGCGCCGCGCGCTCCCGAGGGCATGGCGCTGCTGATCTCGCGCGAGCCGTACAAGGCGTTCGCGCGGGCGGCACAGGCTTTCTATCCGCAGATGCCGCCGCAGCCCGGGCGTCACCCCAGCGCCGCCATCGACCCCAGCGCGATCGTGCCCGAGGATTGCGCGATTGGGCCGCACGCCGTGATCGAAGCCGGGGTTCGCCTGGGACGGTGTTGCGCGGTCGGCGCCAACACGGTGATCGGCGCGGGGGTGGAGATCGGCGACGACTGCCGGATCGCGGCCAATGTCACGCTCAGCCATGCTCTGATCGGCGCGCGCGTCGTGCTCCACCCGGGGGTCCGCATCGGCCAGGCCGGCTTCGGTTTTGCGCCCGATCCGGGCGGCGCGGTCAAAATCCCGCAACTCGGCCGAGTCATCATCGGCGACGATGTCGATATCGGCGCCAACACCACGATCGATCGCGGCTCCGGCCACGACACCGTCATCGGCGCCGGCTCGATGATCGACAACCTGGTCCAGATCGGCCACAACGTCGTTCTCGGCCGCGGCTGCATCTTGGCGGGTCAGGTCGGGATTTCCGGCAGCACCAAGCTTGGCGACTATGTCATGGCGGGCGGGCAGGCGGGCTTCGCGGGGCATCTGACCATCGGCAGCGGCGCGCGCATCGGCGCTCAAGCCGGGCTGATGCGCGATGTCCCTGCGGGCGAGAGCGTGATCGGCGCGCCTGCCGTCCCGCTGCCCACTTTTTGGAGGCAGATTGCGGTGATCAACCGCCTCGCGAGGAAGAAGGACAAAGGATGACCGCCGATTGTGCCTCGCCCGGCGAGGCCCAGGAAATCGATCGCCTTCGGATCATGCAGATGATCCCGCATCGGGACCCGTTCCTGATGATCGATAAGGTAATCGATGTCGTGCAGAACAAGAGCGCCACCGGAATCAAAAATGTGTCGGTCGACGAGTATTATTTTCGCGGACATTTTCCTGCGCGCCCGGTGATGCCGGGAGTGCTCATCGTCGAGGCGATGGCGCAGACCGCAGCGGTGCTGGTGGTGTGTACTCTCGGCCCGGAATCGGAAGGAAAGCTGGTTTATTTCATGAGTGTCGACAACGCCAGGTTCCGGCGGCCGGTGGTTCCTGGCGATGTCATGCACGTGCATGTCACCAAACAGCGCAATCGGGGCAATGTCTGGAAATTCGAAGGCGAAGCCAAGGTCAATGGTCAACTCTGCGCCGAAGCGGTGTTTGCGGCTATGATCCTCGACAATTAGTTCCGCCGGATGTCTCAGATACACCCCACGGCAATTGTCGCTGCCGGCGCCAGACTCGACGACGAGGTGACGATAGGCCCCTATTGCGTCGTCGGCGAGCATGTCGAGCTGGCGGCAGGGGTGAACCTCAAATCGCACGTCGTGATCGATGGGCGGACAAAGATTGGCGAGCGGACGCGAATATTTCCGTTCGCCTCGATCGGTTTTGAGACCCAGGACCTGAAATACAAGGGCGAGCCTTCCTCGCTCGAGATCGGCCACGACAACACGATCCGCGAGCATGTGACGATCAATCCCGGCACCGAAGGCGGCGGCATGGTGACCCGTATCGGCAACCATTGCCTGCTGATGGTCGGCTCGCATGTGGCGCATGACTGCCAGCTCGGCGACCACGTGATCCTCGTCAACAACGGGACGCTCGGCGGACATGTGGTGATGGAGGATTATGCCATCCTCGGCGGGCTTTCGGCGGTCCACCAATTCTGCCGCATCGGCCGGCACGCGATGATCGGCGGCATGTCCGGAGTGGAGCGCGATGTGATCCCGTACGGGCTGGCGATGGGCGACCGGGCGCGGCTCACCGGCATCAACATCGTCGGCATGCAGCGCCGCGGCTTCAGTCGCGACGAAATCCAGAGCCTACGCAACGCGTACAATTGCCTGTTCGGCGACGGCGGCACCCTCAGCGAGCGGGTGGACGAAGTGGCCCGCCGTTTCGGCGGGGTCGGGCCGGTCGATGACCTGGTCGCGTTCATCAAGGCGGATTCGAGCCGCGCGATCTGCCAGCCGAAACCGGCGAATGGCGGCTAGGGCGGCCGGCACCGGCACGGGTCCCCTCGGCATTATCGCCGGCGGCGGCGAGTTGCCGCGACGGCTGATCGAGAGCTGCCTGGCGCGCGGCCGCGACGTCTTTGTTCTGGCGCTGGACGGCGCGGCCGAAGCGAAAACCGTCGAGGGTGTGCCGCATGCCTGGTGCCGGATGGGGGCGGCGGCGACCGGGCTCGGGCTGCTGCGCGGCAACGACGTTACCGAGCTCGTGCTTGCCGGCAGCATTCGCCGTCCGACGCTGACCGCGATCCGTCCCGATTGGCGGGCGGCCAAATTCTTCGCTAAGGTCGGCTACCGGATGCTGGGGGATGACGGGCTCCTGTCGGCGATCGTCAAGGAATTGGAGATCGAGGGGTTTCGGCTGCTGGGCGCGCACGAGCTGCTCGGCGAGGATGCGGCGATCCCCGCGGGACCGTTGGGCGTGCTCAAACCGGGACCGGAGGCGGAAGCCGACATCGCGCGCGGCATCGCGATCGCCCGGGCGATGGGCTCGCTCGATATCGGACAGGCCGTGATCGTGCAGCAGGGCCTGGTGCTCGGCGTCGAGGCGATCGAGGGAACCGGTGCGCTGATCGAACGCTGCGCCGCACTGCGCCGCGGCGGGCCCGGAGGCGTCCTGGTCAAGCTCGCCAAACCGGGCCAGGACCCGCGTGTCGATCGGCCGACGGTCGGCCCGCGCACCGTCGCGCTGGCGGCAAAAGCCGGCCTACAAGGCATCGCTGTCGAATCCGGCGCGGCGCTGCTGGTCGACCGCGAGGAGGCGACCCGCGCCGCCGATCGGGCGGGACTGTTCCTGGTCGGCGTCCGGCCGCCGTGACCCAGGCCGGGCCGCCGGCGCCGTTTATTTTTGTGATCGCCGGCGAGCCTTCGGGGGATGCGCTGGGCGCTGCGCTGATCGCCGCGCTGCGCCGACGCGTCGGTGACGATTTGCGGGTCGCCGGGATCGGGGGCGAGGGCATGCGCGAACAAGGGGTGGAGAGCCTCGTGCCGCTGGCGGACCTGGCGGTCGGCGGGCTGGTTGAAGTGCTGCCGCGCGCGCCGCTGATCCTGCGTCATATCCGGGCCGCCGCTGCGGCGATCCTCGCGGCGCGACCCGACGCCGTTGTCACCATCGACAGTTCGAGCTTTACCTGGCGCATCGCCAAAAGCCTGCGGCGGCACAGTGAGCGGCCGGCGCTGATCCATTATGTCGCGCCGATGGTGTGGGCTTGGCGCGCCGGACGCGCACAGAAAATGGCGCAATGGTACGACCGGCTGTTGGCCCTGCTCCCGTTCGAACCGCCGTATTTCGAGCGCGCCGAGATGCCGTGCAGCTATGTCGGACACCCGGTGATCGAAAGCGGCGCCGGGGCAGGGGACGCGGGCCGCTTTCGGGCGGCGCACGGTATCCCGCCCGAAGCGCTGGTGCTGACCGTGCTGCCGGGGAGCCGCGCCGGAGAGGTGACGCGGCTGATGCCGATTTTTGCCGCCGCGCTGCGTCTGGTGCACTCGCGGACGGGTGACTTTCGCGTGGCGGTACCGACCGTGCAAACCGTGGCCGGCCTGGTCGAGGCCGGGGTGCGCGAGTGGCCGGGCGCGCCGATTGTCGTCCACGACAACGAGGCCAAGTACGATGCGTTTGCCGCCAGCCGGGCGGCGCTGGCGGCTTCGGGTACGGTGGCGCTGGAGCTAGCGATGGCACGGGTGCCAATGGCGATTGCCTATAGGCTCAACGTCGTCACCGAGATGCTGCTCGATCGCTTGCTCAGGGTTCGGCAGGTCAATCTCATCAACTTGATCCTCGGCCGGGAGCTTGTTCGCGAACATCTGCGCGACGACTGCACGCCGGACAAGCTGGCGGCGACGCTCGTCACCTTGATCCAGGATGAGACGGTTCGCGCGGCGCACCGAGAGGGCTATGATGCGGCGATGCGGCTTTTGGGCGGCGGCGGTATGTCGCCAAGCCTAAAAGCCGCGGATGCCGTTCTGGAGACGATCGCCGCACGCCGGCGGCAGAGGCCCTAGCCAGGAGAAATTGCAATGGCCGACACCGACAAGTTCCGCTTTCTGCACACGATGATCCGGGTCAAGGACCTCGACAAGTCGCTTGCCTTCTATACCGAGCAACTCGGCATGCAGGTGCTGCGTAAGCGCGACTATCCGAGCGGCAAATTCACGCTCGCCTTTGTCGGTTACGGCGATGAGGAGAACAGCACGGTGGTCGAGCTCACCCACAACTGGGAGCAGGCCGAGCCTTACGCGCTCGGCTCCGGGTTCGGCCATCTGGCGATCGGCGTGCCCGACGTCTACGCGACCTGCGAGAAGCTCGCCAAAGCCGGGGTCAAGATCCCGCGCCCGGCCGGGCCCATGGCGCATGGCGGTTCGGTGATCGCATTTATCGAAGATCCGGACGGCTACAAGATCGAGCTGGTCGAGCGGAAGTAACCCTCATCCGGCCATCGCTGGCACGATGGCCATCCTCTTGCGCACCGCGGGAGAGGGATTCATGTTCGTGCGCCGGCGTTCAATTGATCTCGCCCGCACTGCGGGAGAGCGAGGGGCCGGCGGCGAAGCCGTGGGAGGGTGAGGGGTTAGTGCCGCTCGCCGATCGGGACGTAGTGGCGCTCGTCGGAGCCGGTGAACAGCTGGCGCGGCCGCATCAGCTTGGCTTCCGGGTCCTCCAGCATCTCGGTCCACTGCGCGATCCAGCCGACAGTCCGGGCGATCGCGAACAGCACGGTGAACATCGAGGTCGGGAAGCCCAGCGCCCGGTAGATAATGCCCGAATAGAAATCGACGTTCGGATACAATTTCCGTTTGACAAAATAATCGTCATTGAGGGCGATCTTTTCCAACTCCATCGCCAGTTCGAGCAAGGGCTCGTCCTTCATGCCGAGTTCGTCGAGCACCTCGTGACAGCTCTCGCGTAAAACATGAGCGCGGGGGTCGTAGTTCTTGTAGACGCGGTGGCCGAAGCCAAACAGGAGTTCGTGCTGTTCCTTGTCTTTGACGAGCGAGAGGAACTCCTTGATGTTCGACTTGTTGCCGATGCGCTCCAGCATCTTCA
>JAFAWI010000175.1 GCA_019241915.1 Alphaproteobacteria bacterium | reverse complement strand
GCGCTCGCGCGAAATCGGCTGGTCGATGATGCCGAGGATCGGGCGGCCGCGATGCGCCAGCGCGATCAGCGTACCGAACAGCGGCACGCCGCTGATAAAGGATTTGGTGCCATCGATGGGGTCGAGCACCCAGACGTGTTCGGCATCCTCGCGCTCCGCGCCGTATTCCTCGCCGACGATGCCATGTTCGGGAAAGCGCCCGGCGATCAGCCGGCGCATCGCCTGCTCGGCGGCGCGGTCGGCTGCGGTGACGGGACTGAGGTCGGCCTTGTCGGCGACCGCAAGCCGGGTGCGGAAATACGGCCGGATCGCCGCGCCGGCGGCGTCGGCCAATTCGGCCGCGAGCGCGAGATACGCGTCGAGCGCGGCCACGAGCCCGCTATTTGAGCGACTGCAGGTAGGCGATGACGTCCGCGCGATCCTGCACCTTGGGCAGGCCGGCAAAGGTCATCTTGGTGCCCTTGGCAAAATCCTGCGGCTTGTAGAGCCAGACATTGAGCGAGTCGGGGTCCCACTTCTTGGCCTTGTCGGCCGCGAGCGCGCTCGAAAACGTATAGCCGGGCACGCTGGCGATGTTCTCTTCCGTCACGCCGAACAGGTTGGGACCGATCTTGTTGGCTTCGCCCTTGCCGAAGGTGTGGCATTGCAGACAGATCTTGGCGACCTGCTCGCCGTGCTTGGCGTCGGCTTTTTCCAGGGCCGGCCCGATCGGCTCGGGCCCGGCGGGTGCCGCCGCGCCGCCCGCGGCCGCACTCGACGCCGCGCCGGCTTCGCCCTCGGCGGCGCCGGGGGGCAGGTAGGCCGGCTTTTCGACGCGCACCGGATGGACGATGCTCTGCGCGACGATGCCGGTCACCATCGCCACGATCATAGCGGTCAGCACCGAGGCAATGATCTTGTTCCACTCGAAGGACGACATCGGCGCTCTTTCGCTCCCCCATCGGCGCGCTTGCAGACCGCACCTCGCCGGCGCGGCGGCAAGTTCGATCCGCGCGGCAGCAAATCGGATTCCGTGCGGCGGCTCAACTCAATTATGACGCTTCCGGACGCGGCACGAACCGGGCATGTTGTCGCCCCCCGCTGCCGTGAGACGAAACCATGACGCGAGCGGCGCCGCGCAATCCGATCGTCATGATCCCGTCGCGCCTGGCTTCGACCAGGCTCCCCGGGAAGCCGCTCGCCGACATCGCCGGCGAGCCGATGATCGTGCGTGTCTGGCGCAAGGCGGTCGCCGCGTCGGTCGGCCCTGTGGTCGTCGCCTGCGGCGACCGCGAGATCGCGGCGGCGATCGCCGCGGCGGGCGGGAGGGCGGTGTTGACCGAACCCGAGCTGCCGACCGGCTCGGACCGCATCGCCGCGGCCCTTGCCGCACTCGACCCGCTGCGCAGGCACGATGCGGTCATCAATGTACAGGGCGACCTGCCGGCACTCGACCCGGCCGCGGTGCGGCTTGCCGCCGAGGGGTTGGCGGACCCGGCGATCGACATCGCCACGCTCGGCGCGGTCATCCTCGATCCGGCGGCGCTCGCCGACACGGCGGTCAACAAAGTCGTCGCCGGTTTTGCCGATCCCGCCGGCTGGGCCCGCGCGGTCTATTTCTCGAAGGCGGTCGTGCCGTGGGGCGACGGACCCTATTACGAGCATATCGGGCTCTACGCCTACCGCCGCGAGGCGCTCGAACGGTTTGTGAGCCTGCCGCAGGGCGTGCTCGAACGGCGCGAGCGGCTCGAACAGCTGCGCGCGCTCGAAGACGGCATGGCGATGGCGGTTGCGCTGATCGAGCCGGCGCGCCTCGGCGTCCAGGTCGACACGCCGGCCGACCTGGCACGGGCGCGGGCGCTGTTGGGCGGCGGCTGAACGCATTTTTTGCTTCGCCATCCGGGCCAAGCCCGTTATCCACCTCTGCACCGCGCGAGCGGCTGAACCAGCGGATGCCAGTGACGACTTCTGTCCCCTCCCGCCGCCCGATCGCTTTTCAGGGTGCGCCGGGCGCCTATTCCGACCTCGCCGCGCGGCACGCGTTTCCGGACATGGAGACGCTGCCGTGCACCCAGTTCGAAGACGCCTTTGCCGCAGTGCGCGACGGCAAGGCCGCGCTCGGCATGATCCCGATTGAGAACTCGGTCGCCGGCCGTGTCGCCGACATCCACCATTTGATGCCGGATTCCGGCCTCCATATCATCGGCGAGCATTTCGAGCCGGTGCACCATCACCTGCTGGCGCTGCCTGGCGCCACGCTGGCGACGATCAAGACCGTGCGCAGCCACGTTCATGCGCTCGGCCAGACGCGCAAGTTCCAGCGCGAGCACGGCCTCACCCCGGTGGTCGCGGCCGACACCGCCGGGGCGGCGGCCGAGCTCGCCAAGAGCGGAGACCTCACCGTCGCGGCGATCGCCTCCGAACTGTCCGGCCGGATTTACGGGCTGCAATCGCTGGCGCAGAACATCGAGGACGCGGCGCACAACACGACGCGGTTTCTGGTCATGTCGCCGAGCGAGCGCCGCGCGCCGCGCGGCGCACCGACGGTGACGACCTTTGTCTTCAACGTGCGCAACGTGCCGGCGGCGCTCTACAAGGCGCTGGGTGGGTTTGCCACCAATGGCATCAACATGACCAAGCTCGAAAGCTATATGGTCGGCGGCCAGTTCACCGCGACGCAGTTTTACGCCGATGTCGAGGCGCACCCCGACGACCGGCCGCTGAAGCTGGCGCTCGAGGAGCTCGAATTCTTCTCGACCGAGGTCAAGATTCTAGGCGTCTATCCGGCCGCGCCGGAACGCGCGACAAAAGGATAAGGCCACCGCTCCTCCGGTTTTCAAAAGCCAGCGGCTTCGCCCGAAAGCGCCGCGCCCGCGCGCCTCGGCAGGGGACGGTTTCCGTTCTCCGATGCCAGACTTGGCGGTCCGGTGCGGCAAAACCGAGCCTCAAGGGGATAGCCGCACCGACTTTCGTCGCGTCCGAGTACACCGCGTCACCGCGATAAGTAACAAATCCGGCGATAGACTCGGTTGTAGAGCAAACGGCGAAGAGTCGGCGAATTTATCAACCCGTGGATTGTGTGGCAATTCCGCGACAGGCGCGCGAATTAAGCACATGATCCGGAACCGCACCGTTCTCGCCAATGTTGGAGAGGCGGGTTTGGGAAATTGTGCTTGAGGTTGACGAACCCTCGGCCACGGTTGTCCCGGCTCGGCGTACAGCAGAGGTTGGAGGGGGCGTATGCGTTACACGGTCACCGCGGCGGCTGGTTTGGGATTGCTCGCGTCATCGGTTCCGGCATCGGCGCAATTGTTGCCGCCGCCGGGCGCGGTCAGCTGGCAGGGACCGCATGTCGGTCTCAGCATCGGCGGCGAATGGAGCAGGCTCTCCGATTCCGTCAGCGTGGCGCCGACGCCGGCGGGAGCGGTTCCGGGCTCTGCCGCCGTTGCCGGCAGCAACGCCAGCCTGCGCAGCGCCCATCGCGGCAATGTCACCGGTGGCGGCCAGCTCGGCTACGACTGGCAGCTCAACAATTTGGTGTTCGGTGTTGAGGGCGATATTCGCGGCGGCGGCCCGTCGGTATCGACCACGATCGGCGCCGGCTCGCCCAACCTCGCCGCGGGGGACAATTTCAAGGCCGATTCCGACTTCAACGCATCGGTGCGCGGCCGCCTCGGCTATGCGTGGAACCAGTTCCTGTTCTACGGCACCGGCGGCGTCGCATTTGCCGATGCCCATCTGCGCGCAAACTATCCGGCGACGACGATCGGAGGGCTCGCGGTGCCCGGCAGCACCGCATCCGGTTCGACGACGCTGATCGGCCCGACCGGCGGCGGCGGCATCGAATACGCCGTCAGCCCAAACCTTTCTGTCGCGGGCGAGTACCGTTACACCGATTACGGCCACGACACGATCCGCCTCGGCAGCGTGCCCACCGCGGCGGCAGGCGGCCTCGTCGCTTCAGCGCCGGTCACGGGCCGCATCGGGCTGCGCGACAACACGTTGCTGTTCAAGGTCAATTACCGGTTCGGCGCGCCGCTGCCGCCGCAGCCGATGCCCGCCGCGGCGCCGGCCCCGCCACCGCCTCCGGCGCCGAAAGTGTTCATCGTGTTCTTCGATTGGGATCGCGACACGATCACCGCCGAGGGCCGGCAGATCGTTCAGCAGGCGGCCGATGCTTACCGCACCGGCGCACCGGTGCAGATCCAGGTGACCGGCTATACCGACCGCTCAGGCTCGCCCGGCTACAACCAGCGCCTCTCCGAGCGGCGGGCGAACAATGTCGCCAACGCGCTCGCCTCGCTTGGCGTGCCGCGCAACCAGATGCTGGTCAGCGGGCGCGGCGAAAACGACAACCGCGTGCCGACCGCCGACGGCGTGCGCGAGCCACAGAACCGGCGCGTCGAGATCACCGCGCCGTAAGCCGCCGCCGGCACCGCCGGCAAGGCCCGCTCGGCCGAGCGGGCCTTGCCGAGGCGAGACCGATCGCGGGGCTCCGGCTGCTGCATTCGTTCGGCTTCACGGGCTACGCGATCTCGATACCGAGGCAGGCTGAAACCGCGACCGACCGCTTCGCCGCCTATGCGGCGAGGCTTTTGGCGACCATCTCGAACGTGTTGGTGCTGAGACCCGGCGTATCGTGAATGCGCTGCAGCTGGGCCTTCATCAGGGCTTGGCGCGCCGGGTCGAAGCGCCGCCATTGCCCCAGCGGCTGCACCATGCGGGCTGCGACCTGCGGGTTGTCGGGGTCTAGCAGCAGCACCTCGTCGGCAAGGAACGCGTAGCCCGAACCGAGCGCGTCGTGGAAATGCAGCGGGTTCGCCTGCGCGAAGGTGCCGACCAGCGCGCGAAGTCGGTTCGGGTTGCTGCGCGTGAAGGCCGGGTGCCGGGTCAGCAATTTTACCGCGGCGATCGTGCCCGGGAGCGACGAGCGCGCCTGCAGCGCGAACCACTTGTCGACCACCAATGGATCGTCACGCCAGCGCGCATAGAACGCATCGAGTGCGGCGGCGCGTTCGGGGCCGTCGATATCGCTCAGGACCGACAACGCCGCGAGCACATCGGTCATGTTCTGCTGCGCGTCGAACTGGGCCTTGGCGAGCCGCGCGCCGCCGGCCGTCTTGTCGGCGGCAAGGTAGGCGAGGCAGACATTGCGCAATGCGCGCCGGCCGATCGACTGACCGTCGGTCTTGTAGGGGCCAGGATCGCTTAGCGTGCGGTACGTCTCGCCGAGCGCCGTCGCCATCGCCGCGGCGATCGACTGCCGCGCCTCCTCGCGCACCGCATGGACCGCCTCGACATCGACCACCGCCATCTCGTCGGCCAGCGTCGCCTCGCTCGGCAGGCTCAGCGCTTCGGCGGCAAAGGCCGGGTCGCGCGGGGCGTCGGCGAGGGTATGGCGCATCGCGGCGACGAGGTCGGCATCGAGCGGCGGCAGCGCCTTGTGCGCGCGCCACAGCGCGACCCGCTCGAGCAAGACCGCGACGGCCGCGCGTTGGCCGGCATCCCAGCGCGCCACCGGATCGGTGTCGTGGATCGCCAGGAACTTGAGCCGGTCGAGCGGCATACCGGCCAGCTTCACCGGGGCCGAAAAATCGCGCAGCAGCGACGGCACCGGCGGCGTCGCCACATCGACAAAGCGGAACGTCTGGCGCGGCCGGTCGCAGACGAGGAGGCGCGTCCCGTCGTGCGCCTGCGCCTCGCCGTCGAGCCGGGTCGGCAATTCGTCGCCATTGGGGCCGAGGAGGCCCATCGCCACCGGGATCGGCACCGGCTCCTTCTCCGGCTGGCCCGGCGTCGGCGGAGTCTTTTGCGACACGGTCAGCTCATAGGTCCTCGATGCCGGGTCATAGCGGTCCTCGACCGTGACCTCGGGCGTGCCGGCTTGGCGATACCAGCGCGCAAATTCCGACAGATCGACGCCGCTCGCATCCTGCATCGCCGCGACAAAATCGGGGATCGTCGCGGCCGAGTTGTCGTGCCGCCGGAAATAGAGGTCCATGCCCTTGCGAAAACCGTCACGCCCCAAGAGCGTGTGCATCATGCGGATCAGTTCGGCGCCCTTGTTGTAGACGGTCGCGGTGTAGAAATTGTCGATCCGCAGATAGCTCTGCGGCTGCACCGGGTGCGCCAGGGGGCCCGCGTCCTCGGGGAATTGCGAGGCGCGCAGCGCCCGGATGTCGGCGATCCGGCACACCGCGGCACTCCCCATGTCGGCCGAGAACTGCTGGTCGCGAAAGACTGTCAGTCCTTCTTTCAGCGAGAGCTGAAACCAGTCGCGGCAGGTGACGCGGTCGCCGGTCCAGTTGTGGAAGTACTCATGCGCGATGACGCTCTCGATGTTCTCGTAATCGGTGTCGGTCGCGGTGTCGGGTTTGGCGAGGACATAGCGCGTGTTGAAGATGTTGAGGCCCTTGTTCTCCATCGCCCCCATGTTGAAATCGCTGACCGCGACGATGTTGAATACGTCGAGATCGTATTCGAGGCCGTAGATGTCCTCGTCCCATTTCATCGACGCCTTGAGCGAGGTCATCGCGTGCGCGCATTTATCCTCGTCGCCGCGCCTGACCCAGATCGCGAGCGGCACGCGCCGGCCCGAGCGCGTGGTGAATTCATCGCGGTACGCGACAAGGTCGCCGGCGACCAGCGCGAACAGGTATGACGGCTTCGGGTGCGGGTCGTCCCAGGTGGCGTAATGACGGCCGCCGGCGAGGTCGCCGCGCTCGCCGGGATTGCCGTTCGACAGCAGGATTGGATAGCGGGCTTTGTCGGCCTCGATCCTGACGCGGTATTTGGCCGATACGTCGGGCCGGTCGAGAAACCAGGTGATGCGGCGGAAGCCCTCGGCCTCGCATTGCGTGCAGAAATTGCCGCCCGAGGTGTAAAGGCCGCTGAGCGCGGTGTTGAGCCGCGGTTTGATCCGCACCACGGTTTCGAGCTTGAAGCCGTCCGGCACATCCGGGATCACCAGCGCGCCGTCCGCTTCGATTTGGTAGCGGGCGGGCTCCAGCGGCGGCGCGCCGTCGACACGTAACGACAGCAACTCCAGCTCCTCGCCATCGAGCCGTAGAGGCGCGTTCGGCGCGCCGGCAGGGTTGCGTCGTAGCACCAGCAGAGATGTGACGACCGTTTCGGCATCGCCGAGCGAAAACGACAGCTGAGCTTGGTCAATCAGAAAGTCGGGCGGCCGGTATTCGCTAAGCCGCGTCGGCTTCGGCGGGGCGGTGTCGTGCGGCAGATCGAGCATCGGCAGACCTTGCTGGGTGGCGGTATTGCAGTGGATACCCTCGATAATAACGAAACAGAGCTGCTGCGCTCCGCCGTGGCGAACGCTCCCGCCCGCGGCGTCAATCCGCAAACGGCGGGCCGGGCGCCAAGCGCCGGTCGAAGCGGTAATGCATACTGCGGATCAAGGCGCGGCCAAGGTCGCCCAGCGCGCGTGAGATCGAGCTGTCTGACCGCGCGATCGACGGGCGGTAGATCAGCCGGTCGGCGGCTGGGGCGATATCGGCGGCGCCGGCGACGCGATCCGCGCCGGCGATCAGAACATCGTATGCCATGTCGTTGAACCCGAAGAGTTCAAGCACGATCGCGCATTTGAGCAGCCGGTCGGCCGTTAGGCGGTCCGCTGCGGCCGGCACCGCAACGAACAGCATCTCAAGCGCGCCGACCGCGCCCGCGAGGCCAGAGATCGCGCGGCGGCGGTCAAGGGCAACTGCGCGGTCGGCAAAGCTGCGGCACGCGAATCGGTCGGCAACCACGTCGGTGACAGCGAAGCCGTGCGGTCGCAACTGCTCGAAGACATCCGAAAAGTGCGACTGACGGGCGCCGCTTGGAAGCAGTCCGATTTCGGATTGAATGCCAATCAAGCTCCGGCCGGCCAACAGCTCCGCAGCGCCGCGCAATATCGCCGGCTCATGCCCCTCGCAATCCATCTTGAGAAAGTCGGGCGGCGGGATCAGGCCGTTGCGGCGCAGCGTGTCGAGCCGGGCGACAGGCACGGTCCTTGGTTGAGGGCTCGCCGACACGCCGGGATCGATTCGCAACCGCCGATGCTCGGGCGCAAGATCGCGCAACGCCAGCGAGGCGGCGAATTTGTTGGCCGGAACGAAGAGCGTGGTGTGCCCATCCTCATTGCCCAGCGCCATCGAATAATAATGGTGGCGAGGCGGTGCTGCCGCGGCCAGCGGCGCGACGGTTTCCGCGAGCGCATCGAATCCATGAACTTCAAGAGCGGCGCCGAGATGGTTCCAGCGCGGGTGAATGCCGCCCTGGACGCCGATGTCGAGCAGCACAAAGCGGCTCTGCAGCAGCTTGTTCGCGACAACCCACTCGGTGAAGCGCGGACGGAAATTGTAGCCGAGTTCCATCTCGCGCGGGGATCGCCCCTTCAGCCGAGGTCAGCGGCCGTCAACGGTGGCGTTCGGCCGGCCGGAACGGCGCCGCCGCTAGGTTGACGACCTGCGCGGGCGGCCGCGACCGACGCGATAGCTGTCACCGCCCGGCCGCGGCCCGTTACTTCTCGCTGACCCAAATACCGCCCCAATCGTCCGGCGGCGGCGCCTGCGCGTAAGTGCGGCAGCGGTCGATGTAGATCCGGCTCGGCTCGTCTTCCGGTCGAAGCGCGAGGGCCTGCTCAAAGGACGCGGTCGCGGCCTGCCAGTCGCGGTTGCGGTAGGCCGAGAGACCGTGCTCGAAATACGCGATCATGCGGTCGAGCGCCGGCGCACCGGCGAGATAGCCGAGCGACTCGTAGACGGCGACAGGCTGGTCCTTGCCCCTTACCTGCAACAAGTCGATCTGCCGGAGGGCAGTGGGGCTCTTCAACGACTCTCGGGTTGCCGCGTCCAGCAGTATCCGGGTGCCGTAGAGCTTGTTGGCCACCTCAAGCCGGGACGCGAGGTTCACGCTGTCGCCGATGACGGTGTAGTCGACCCGGGTCGGTGAACCGATATTGCCGGCAATCACGTCGCCGGTGGCAAGCCCGACACGAATCTCGATAGGGGCTTCGCCGCGCGCACCGCGGCGTCGATTAAGCCCTTCGAGCACAACGAGCATTTCGTTGGCGACGGACAGTGCGCGATCCGCATCGTCCGGCCGCTTGAACGGCGCGCCGAACAGCGCCATGACCCCGTCGCCGATGTACTTGTCGAGGATTCCGCCATGGCGGGAGACGACTTCGACCATCTCGTTAAAATACTCGTTCAGCAGCGCCACGGTTTCGCGCGCGCCCAGCGCTTCCGACAGGCCGGTGAAGTTGCGGATGTCGGAGAACAGGATGGTGACGGTCTGCAGCTTTCCTTCGAGGGCGGCATCGCCCGAGGCGAGGAGCTGGTCGGCAACCTCGCGGCTCATGTAACGCCGCATCGTCGCCTTGAGGCGCGCCTCGTCGGTAATGTCTTCGAACACCAGCATCGAGCCGATGGTGGTGCCGTTGAGGCCGGTCAGCGGCTCCACCGTCATGTTGACCGATACGGCGCGGCCGTCGGCCGCGGTCAGGCTCGCATCGAGCGAGATATCGGGCTCCGCCTTGGCCGCGACGCGCGACATCGACTCGACAACCCACGCGTTGCTGCCCGCGAACAGCTCGGCCGATGGCCTGCCGATCACCGCGTCCTCTTCGTGTTTCAAAATAGCGAGCGCCGCGGTGTTGGCGGTGACGACACGTCCTGCCAAATCGGTCGTGATCATGCCGTTCGATGTGCTGCGCAGAATGTTCTCGTTGTAATTCTTGACGCTCAGCACCTCGTCGAACAGTTGGGCGTTTTCCAGCAGCACCGAGATTTGCGCCGTGAACGCGCGCAGCTGATCCTCATCCCGCGCGGTGAAGCCGCCGCCGCCGCGCTTGTTGAGGACTTCGGTCACCCCGATGCGAGCGCCCGTCTTGCTGACGATCGGCATGCACAGAATGTTGCGGGTGTGATAGCCGGTTGCGTGGTCGATTTCGCGATCGAAGCGAGGGTCGGCATAGGCATCGCCGACATTGGCGGCGATGCCCGAGGTGTAGACGGCGCCGGCAATGCCGGCGGAAGCGGGGATGCGGATTTCGTTCGGGCCGAGGCCGCCGGCGTAACGCGACCACAACTCGTGCGTGCCGGCGTCGTAGACGAACAGACTGGCCCGCTCGGCGTGCATCAGGTCGGTGGCCGCGTTCATGATCCGCTGGATCAGCGTGTCGAGGTTGAGTTCTCCCGAAAGGCCCTGGGTGATCTCGATCAGCCGGGCCTCGTCGCGCAACCCGCGCAGCATGTGGTTGAAGCCGCGAAAGAGGTCGGCGTATTCATCGGTCGTGGTGATGCTGAGGTCGGTATCGAGGTTGCCGAGCTCGACCTTGCGCATCGCCTCCACCAGGATTGCGGCCGAGCGCGACACCTCGTCGGTGGTGAACTTTGTCGATGTCACAACCAGCAACAGGCACACCAGGACGACACCGGCGATCCATTGCCACAGCGGGAAAAGTGCCTGGTTGGGGATCGATGCATCGCTCATCCACAAGACGTGGTCGAACTTGAAGACCACGGATGCGGCGAAGAAGATCAGTGGCAGGCCGGTGATAAAAATCGACAGGTACAGCAGCTTGCGGCGAAGCCGGACTGCGACGAGCCGCGCCTGGTCGGCCGGCAAAATGCCGTCGTCGGCGTATTGCGACAGAACCTCGATCGGCGCGGCCACGTCGCGGGCAATCGCGAAATATTCGAGCAGGGCATGCGTCGGTGCGGCAAACAGCAGAGCCGTGCCCGCAAATATCAGCTTTTGCCACAGCGCAAACCCGGCGTTGAGGCCGCCGTTCATCACCTCGAACGAGATCAGGATCGACACGGTCGCGAGCGGTCCGTGGATCAAATTGACCCGGGTAAAACAGAAAAGCGGCAGGTTCAGCGCCTGGACGATGGCCGCCGAAGCCTCGCCGCTGGTCGGCCTCCCGCCGCGATCGATGCGGTCGAGCGCGCGCCCGATCGGCCGGAAGTGACGGGTCAGAATCCAAATGTCGGGAATGAGAAACGCTGCCAGGCAGAACGGCAGCGCGATCATGATGCAGCCCCACTGCGCCAAAGTGAAATTGAGGCCGAGCAGGGCCAGGACGAACATGACCGCGGTCGCCGCGCAGGTACCCTTGAGCTCGATCCCGAGCAGGTTGCGGTAGAGTCCTCGCGATGAAACCGCATGCCCCTGCGGCGCCCGGACGCGCTGTGCCGGGATGGGCTCGATCAGATCGGAGGTGGCTTCGGCCATCGATCACATCTGGGCAACTGCAGGCACGCCGATCGCCTTCCAGTAGAACCGCACGTTACGCGTAATATTATAGATAATATCTACGCTGAAAGCAGCCCATGCTACGAGACGATTCCTGGCTCTTCAATAAGAGTAGGTGACTTGCAGGGCAAAAATATCTGCGGAGACCCGCGTTGATCCGTTTAATTGGTCGCCGGTGGCGCTGATATCGGCGCTGCGCACGGTGCCGCCAAACAAATGTTCATAGGCGAAGTCGATCGAGGTTGAGGCGTTGACAGCATAACTGGCGCCGATAGCGGCCTCGATCCGGCTGGCGTCGGGGATGCGCGGGTCGCGGTTGGATGGCCCGGGGACCGGTGTCTGGTCGTATTCCAGCCCGGCGCGCAGAACCCAGTCGGGGGCGATACGGTAATTGCCGCCGAGCGATACGGTTACGGTATTGCGCCATCGCTCGCTCATCACGGCGGGCGGCTGGATACCGTTGCCGAACGTGATGTACTCGGTCTGAAAGCTGTTCCACTGGGTCCATGCGAAGCCGCCCCGCAGATCGAGCTCGGGGGTCAGGCTGTGCACCACCCCCACGCTGGCGCGGTCGGGGTAGGGGACGTCGCCCGATGCACCGGTGTTCGCAAACGCGCCGGTGGCGGCGGCGATCGCATCGCCCACAGGGGAGCGGGAAAATCGTGCCGGGCCGCTTACCCGCGCCGCCGCATTGTGAAAATAGGCGATGCCGACGCGCGTATCGCCGATCGGTTGCGCGATCAGCCCGAGGTTGAAGCCGAGCGACCACCCCTCACCGCGAACATCGGCAGCGCCGTCGCTGCCTCCGGGTATCGCCCCGGGCAGCCCCAAGCCGGCGCCGATCGAGCCGAAATCGATTGCGTTGGTCAGTCTTATCTTGCTGTAACGAAGCACCGGCGATGCGCCGATCGCCAGGTTAGGCAGCAGGCGATACGCCGCCGTCGGCACCAGGTCGAACGAGGTGACCTTGGTCGCCAGCGCGGCGTAGCGCCCAACCCAGTTGTAGGCGTAATTGGTTGCCAAACCAAAACTCGGGAAAAGACCGACACCAAAGCTGAAATCGGCGGTGACCGGGGTTGTGGCAAACAGGTTCGGCAACAGTGCGAAACCGCCGCCATCGTCGTTGCCGCCGCCGAGCGGGGCGCCGGTCGGCAGCCGCGAGCCGCTGTTGGCGAACGGCAAGTGCGTGTCGACGACGATACCCGTCCCGCTGACCTGCGGTTTTTCGAGCAGCGCGATCCCGGCCGGGTTGTCGGCGATCGTGCTCGCATCCTCCGCCGCGGCGGCCGCGCCCGCATTGGCGTCGCCGAGCTGCCGCGCGCTGTGGTCTTCGATCGCGAAACCGCCGGCCGCGCCGTTCTCGGCTGTGGCGAGCAGCGCGATGACCGGAAGCGCCGTCCGTCGAAAGGAGCCCAACATTTGCCCCCGCCTTCACCGGCTGGCCGCCAGGAGGTCCAGCAACCGGCGAAAGTCTAACACGCTTGCCGCGTCAGGCATTCGATGGCTTTGTAAACTTGCGG
>JAFAWI010000628.1 GCA_019241915.1 Alphaproteobacteria bacterium | reverse complement strand
CCGTCCGCATCCAGCGCAAAGCCGAGCACGCGCGCGCCGCGGCCGACGATCAGCGCCAGCTCGGCCGGCTCGTAAAACACCAGCCGCAGCGGGATGCCGAAGCGTTCGCGTAACGGCCGTGTGATGAGGCCCGAGCGCGTCGTCGCGCCGACCAGGGTGAACGGCGGCAGGTCGATGCGCACGGAGCGCGCGCCCGGCCCTTCGCCGATGATCAGGTCGAGTTGGAAGTCCTCCATCGCCGGGTAGAGCACTTCCTCGACCGCGGGCATCAGCCGGTGGATCTCGTCGATGAACAACAGGTCGCGCGGCTGCAGGCTGGTGAGCAGCGCCGCGAGATCGCCGGCGCGCTGGATCACGGGTCCCGAGGTGGCGCGGAAGCCGACCCCGAGCTCGCGGGCGACGATCTGCGCCAAGGTCGTCTTGCCAAGCCCGGGTGGGCCGGAAAACAGCACGTGGTCCAGCGCCTCGCCGCGGCTTTTGGCCGCCTCGATAAAGACCGAGAGGTTGCAGCGCAGCTGGCGCTGGCCGACAAACTCGGCAAGCGTTTGCGGACGGATCGGTGCGTCCGTGACGTCGTCGCCGGCGGGTTGCGGCGCGACGACGCGCTCGGGCAGCGGCTCGGCCGCGGCGCTCACCGGACAGCGCTCACTGGGCAGCCTCGCCCGCGCCTTGCGCCAGCTCCTGCAGGCCGGCGCGGATCAGCGCATCGACCTTGACGCCGGCGCCGAGCCGGCGCGACGCCGCCGCGACCGCGCCGAATGCCTCGGCACGGCGATAACCGAGATTGACCAGCGCCGACACCGCGTCGCCGGTGGCCCCCGGTTCGGCGGCGGCAGCGGCCGGCGCGCGCGCGGCGGCGTTGGTGGCGGCCAGCGCCATGCCGCCGACCTTGTCCTTCAACTCATTGACGATGCGCGCGGCGAGCTTGGGGCCGACGCCGTCGGCGCGCGCCATCGTCGCCTTGTCCTGGGCGACGATGGCCAGGGTCAGCTCCTCGGGAGCGACCGCCGACAGGATCGCCAGCGCGACCTTGGCGCCGACCCCTTGCACCGTGGTCAGCAGCCGGAACCAGTCGCGCTCGGCGGCATCGGCAAACCCGTAGAGGTGGATGTGATCCTCGCGGACGTGGGTCTCGACCAGCAGCCGCGCCGCGCCCCCGGTTGGCGGCAGCCGCCCGATGGTGCGGGTCGAGGCGAAGACCAGATAGCCGACGCCGCCGACATCGATCACCGCCCCGTCGGGGCCGACCGAGTCGACTGTGCCGGTAAGCTTGGCGATCATCGCGCGACGCTCCAGGCGCGCTGCGTGCCGGCATGGTGCGCGTGGCAGATCGCCACTGCGAGCGCGTCGGCCGCGTCGGCCTTGACCGCGGCACAGCCGGGCAGCAGCCGGCGCACCATCATCTGCACCTGCGCCTTTTCCGCATGCCCGGCGCCGACCACCGCCTTTTTCACCAGATTGGCGGAGTATTCGGCGACCTTGAGGCCGCGTTCGGCCGGCGCCAGCAGCACGACGCCGCGTGCGACGCCGAGCTTCAGCGTCGAGGCCGGGTTCTTGTTGACAAAGGTCTCCTCGACTGCCGCCTCGTCTGGGCTGAAGCGTTCCAGCACGTCCCTCACCTGGCGGAACAGCGCGACCAGCCGCTCCGACAGAGGCAGGTCGGGCGAGACGCTGGCGACCCCGGCATCGACATGGCTGAGCCGGTTGCCGGCGACATCGATGACCCCCCAGCCGGTATGGCGCAACCCCGGATCGAGACCGATCACGCGCATCTCAGAACCCCTCTCCCGCATGCGGGAGAGGGAGGGGCCTATCGTGCGGCGATGCGAGGGCGAGGGCCGCTGGCTGCAATCCCCTCACCCGTCGCGCTGGGCGCGCCACCCTCTCCCGCATCCGGGAGAGGGGAATTGCGTCGGCCCGTTGAGCGCCCATCACACGCTGAGCCGCGCCATAACGTCCTCGGCGACCTCGAAATTGGCGTAGACGTTTTGCACGTCGTCGCTGTCTTCGAGCGTCTCCAAGAGCTTGAAGAGGCTGGTCGCGGTGTCCTCGTCGACCGGCGAGGTGGTCTTGGGACGCCAGGTCAGCTTGGCCGATTCAGCCTCGCCAAAGCGATGTTCGAGCGCGTCGCGCACCTCGTTGAAATCGTCGACCGAGGACAGCACCACGTGCCGCTCGTCGTCGCTCTCGACATCGACGGCGCCGGCCTCGATGCCGGCCTCGAGCATGTCGTCGGCGGACACGGTCGCCGCCGGGTAGACGATCTCGCCCACCCGGTCGAACATGAAGCTCACCGAATTGGTCTCGCCGAGCGCGCCGGAGGACTTGGTAAA